>CAMJAP010000195.1 GCA_946403625.1 uncultured Lachnospiraceae bacterium | reverse complement strand
GAATCCCCTCATCCGGCCTTCGGCCACCTTCCCCCCGCAAGCGAGGGGAAGGCACGGGGATGTATCTCCCTTAAAATTCTCAGTTAAAGAATGGGTTGTTTGTTTTCTCGTGGCCGACTGTGGTGGCGGGGCCGTGACCCGGGTAGACCTTGGTGTCGTCCGGGAGAGTGAAGATGCGGTCCTCGACGGAGGCGATCAGTTTCTTCATATTGCCGGTCGGGAAATCCGTGCGCCCGATGGACTCGGCAAACAGCGTATCGCCGCTGATCAGGATCCCGGCTTCTTCAAAGTAAAAGCAGCAGCCGCCGATGGTATGGCCGGGAGTGGCGATCACACGGCATTTCTTGCCGCCGTATTCCAGCTCATCCCCGTCCTGCAAAAAGCCGTCGGCTTCGATGGTCACCTTGGCGTGCATCTGCGCGGATACATTCACATACGGATCCTGCAGCAGCACCTTTTCCGGCTCCAGCGCATAGACCTTGGCTCCGCTGGCATTGCGCAGTGCATCCACGCCGCCGATATGATCAAAATGTCCATGGGTCAGCAGGATCACTTCGATCTCGAATCCATGCTCTTTCATCTTTTCGTAGATGTAATCACCCTGCGCTGCCGGGTCAAAAAAGATCACACCCTTCTCGCCCTCGCGATAGATAAAATAGCAGTTCGTCATACAGCTGCCCAGCGTCATTTTTCCGATCTTTAATTCCGCCATACTTACTCCTTCAAACGCTCCACATCCACAACATCCGGAATGGAGGACAGTTTATCGATCACGCGTTCCAGTTCCTCACGGCTGCTGATCTCAAAGCCCATGCTCATCGTCGCCGTGCCGTGCTTACTGGTCTTGATGTTCATCGAACGGATATCGATCCCCTTATCGGTCATTGCCTTGGACACATCCGCCAGCAGACCGGAACGGTTATTTGCATAGATCACGATACCCACCATATATTTGCTGCCCGGATCGGCCTGGGTGGTCTCCCACTCCGTCTTGACCAGGCGGTCCAGCTCGATCTCCGGCATCGTTACCAGGTTGTTACAATCCGCGCGGTGCACCGTTACGCCGTTACCGCGGGTGATAAATCCGACGATCTCGTCTCCCGGCAGCGGGTTGCAGCATTTCGGGAATCGTACGACCACATCCTTCAGGCCGTTGACTACCACGCCTGCGCCTCTGCCACCCTTGGTCAGCATCTGCGGCGGCTTCGGAGCTGCCTGCTGCTGGATATCCGCCAGCACTTCCGCATCGGACACCGTCTTCTTATGTTCCGAGTTATACAGTTCCTGCAGCTTATTGACCAGCTGGCCTTCCTTCAAAGCGCCGTGGCCTACTGCTGCCAGGATATTGTCCCAATCCTTGAAACCGTAGCGTTTCAGCAGGATCTCTACATATTCTTTCTTCATCAGCTCGGACTGATCGATCCCCTTGGTCTTGCAATAATTGGCGATCAGTTCCCGTCCATGCACGATATTGTCTTCTTTGAACTCGTGCTTGAACCACTGATTGATCTTGTTTCTTGCCTGATTGGATTTGACCAGTGCGAGCCAGTCCCGGCTGGGACCTTTGGAACTCTGGCTGGTCAGGATATCGATCACATCACCATTCTGGATCTGGTAGTTGATGGTGACCAGTTTGCCGTTGACTCTGGCACCGATCATCTTATTACCGACTGCCGAATGGATGCTGTAGGCAAAATCGATGGGTGTGGAACCGGCCGGCAGATTCTTCACATCGCCGTTCGGGGTAAAGCAATAGACATTTTCGGAATACAGCTCCAGGTCGCTCTTGACCAGTTTCATAAATTCCTTATTGTCCGAAGTATCCTGCTGCCACTCCAGGATCTGGCGCAGCCATGTCAGTTTCTCCTCTTCCTGCAGTTCCGGCTTCTTACCGTCGGACGCTTCCTTGTACTTCCAGTGTGCCGCGATACCGTATTCTGCCGTACGGTGCATCTCGAAGGTACGGATCTGGATCTCAAACGGTACGCCGTTCTGTCCGATCAGCGTGGTATGCAGGGACTGGTACATATTGTCCTTGGGTACGGAAATATAATCTTTAAAACGCCCCGGAATGGGCTTGTAAATCTCGTGGATCACACCCAGTGCGGCATAGCAGTCCTTGACCGATGCCACGATGATACGCACGGCGAACAAGTCGTAGATCTGATCGATGGTCTTGTTCTGGTTGATCATCTTTTTGTAGATGCTGTAGAAATGCTTTACACGGCCGTCGATCTTGGCTTCGATGCCGGCGTCCTTGATATGCTTACGCACTTCATCCACGATATTCTGCACATACTGTTCCCGCACGGACTTGCGCTCTGCGATCTGCTCCGACAGGCTCTGGTAAGCCTCCGGCTCCAGATATTTGAGAGCCAGGTCTTCCAGCTCGACCTTGATCTTGGAAATACCGAGCCTCTGTGCGATGGGTGCGTAGATATCGATGGTCTCTCTTGAAATATCCTGCTGCTTCTCCGGCTTCATATACGCCAGGGTACGCATATTGTGC
>CAMJAP010000194.1 GCA_946403625.1 uncultured Lachnospiraceae bacterium | reverse complement strand
CAAAAAAGACGTGTGATCCGACCAGCGCGGTCCCCACACATCCCACACTTTCCAAACTTCTTTGGAGATTATACTACTATCCCTCGCATTTATGCAAGCGTGCGCGACCAGTTTCCCGGATACATTTTTTCCCGCAAAAGAAAGCGAATGGTCCCTGCGCAGCGCGCAATCGGTTGCGAGCAAGCATCCTCCGTGCTGTAACCGTTTACATGATGGGTATTCACAAATATCCGGATCTGTGCTATAGTAGTTCTATATAACCATCTACAATGGGGTAGGTTTCAAGTTATGACAGAAAACCATGTTCACGAAATTCTCATAACGAAAAAAGGCCACCAGCTACTCGTCCTGGATCCGAAGGTGTACGAGCTTGCCAACCACGATACTCTGACCGCGTTTGAAGAATATATCACGGAGGATTATCGTGCGACGCTTTTGCAACACATAGAATCCGCGGACGGCGAATGGTTTATGGCTGTTTTTGTGAACGAGCCGGCCTGCCACTATCTGATGCAGGTTCTCCCCGAGCCGGAACAACCGGACAAGTTACATATAACACTGATCCAGGCCGAGGGCATGATCGGTGAATATCAAAATATGGTCTTTTCTTACGGATCCCAAAAAGCCATGCTCGGACTGTTTGAAGATATGTTCTTCGAATACCGCCCGGACACGGATCAGGTCCGTTTATTCAATGCGGAAAATACCATCTTCCAGGATGGCATTCATCTCTTTGACGAAGTTACGGATCATCTGCGCAACAAGATCACACCCGATAATGAGCAGGCGCTGAAAACCCTGATACAGCATATCCGCGGAAAGACGCCTTCTTTCCAGGTAACGTTTTCGCAAAACCTGCTGAATGAAGATCCCGCGATCACGGATACCATGTTCCGCGGCATCGTGGTACATCACGACAACAAACGGGAAAGTGTTGTCGGGCAGATCCATCCGATCCGCCGTCGCGGCACCGGCGCTGCCGACAACCTGACCTATGACCCGCTGACCGGTCTGGTGAACAAGCTGGACATCTCCCGCCTGGCAACCGACCGTATCGACAACCGCTGCATCATCAACACCACGCTGGCGATCGTGGACATTGACTACTTTAAGAATGTGAACGACAGCCACGGGCATCAGTTCGGAGATGTTGTCCTGAAGGAAGTCGCTGCGATCATGAAAGCCGAAGTCGGCGATGACGGTACTTGCGGCCGTATCGGCGGTGACGAATTTTTAATCATCTTTAACAACAATGTCGATGAGGAGATTCTGCGCTCCCATCTGCGCAATATCAAGAGTCTGGTAAAGGACAAGTTCCCGGACAAGGGACCGCGCGGCGAATCGCCGATCACGCTCTCTATGGGTACGGCCACCTATCCCGTGCATGCGGCAAATTACAACGACCTGTTTATGATCGCGGACTACTGCCTGTATATGGCAAAGGAAAAAGGACGCAACCGGTATGTATTGTACACGCCGGAAAAGCATCCTTCCTTAGATGAGATCCGCATCACTAAGACCGAGGGCGAAAACCTGGTAAACGGCCGCGAGAATCTGCCCCTGGGTGATGTGTTGGTACAAATGCTGTTTATGATCCGTTTCGGAAAGCGTCCGTCACTGACTTCACTGCTGCCGGAATTTGCGGAGCGTTTCAAGATCCCGCTGCTGATGCTGGTGACGGAAGATCCCGACCGCGTGCTGCTCACCACCGGCCCGCAGACCGAGGAAGGCGCTCACGTGGTAAAAGAGCTGGATATGCTGCTGGATCCCGCCATGTGCTATACGCATCTGTACAAATACGATATGGTGGTTTGCAACAACATCATACATCTGCCTGCAGAGCTGCGGCCGAAATACAGCCAGCGCCTGCAGGATGCGGATATCCACTCCTTTGTGGTAGCGCCGTTTGAAGATGTGCACGGCCGCAAAGCATCGCTGCTCTTTATCTCCCTCCACCAGAACCTGGTGTGGAACGAGTCGCATTATTTGTATTACAAGCTGTTTTTGGATGCGCTGGCGACCTACGATCTGGAGGAGTATATACCGAAATCCTGAATTAGCCACTTTGATGCAAAATGAAAAACCCGTTTCTCATCCGCAAATAATGCTGATGGAAACGGGTTGTTTTTTTCTATTTGCCCCTCATCCGCCCTTCGGGCACCTTCCCCCCAAAGGGGGGAAGGCAAGAGACGGGGTTATACTCTATTGTAGTTGATCAGGCAGCCGTCGAGGATGATCTCGCGCTCTGCATCGGTCAGCTGGCCGAGCTTCAGGCCGAATTCTTTCATCTGGCCGTCTTTGATCACGTATGCCTTGATGTCGTCTACCTTATCCTTCACTGCGGTGCGGATGCCCGGCAGGAAGATGTAGTCCAGATTCTTAAACGGCAGCTCGCCTTCCGGAATGATGAACGGCAGCATACCCCAGTTGATCAGGTTGGAACGATAACGCTTGGTCGCATATTCGTTGGCGATGTTTGCCCAGCCGCCCAGTACCTTCTGGCAGCTTGCCGCCTGCTC
>CAMJAP010000193.1 GCA_946403625.1 uncultured Lachnospiraceae bacterium | reverse complement strand
ATACAGGGGGTAACATATGGATCAATATTATGGTTCGGGAACAGTGGCACTTTGGTGGTTGGGACAGATGGGCTTGCTTGTGAAAGCGGGAGATACCACGATCTGCATCGATTATTTTGCAACACCTTTTGACGGAAGGCAGACGGTACCTCCGATCGCGGCAGAGAAACTAAGCGGGATCGATGTATTTGTCGGTACACACGATCATCTGGATCACATCGATCACGATTCGTGGAAGATCTGGGCGAAAAGCAATCCGCAGGCAAAGTTTGTATTTCCGAGAAAACATATGGAAGCAGTGCTGGCGGATGGTGTACGATCGGATCAGGCTGTCGGATTAAATGACGGAGAAAGTATAACGATCGGAGATGTCACGATCCACGCAATTGCTGCGGCACATGAATTTCTCGACAAAGATCCGGAGACCGGTTTATATCCCTATCTGCAGTATGTGATCGAGGCAAACGGTATCCGTATTCATCACGCCGGAGATACCGTTCGCTATGAAGGAATGCTGCCTGCGATACAATCTTTTGGGAAGACGGACATCCAGTTGTTGCCGATCAACGGGCGTGATGCAAGGCGTTATCGACAGAACTGCATCGGTAATATGACCTATCAGGAAGCAGCGGATTTTGCCGGAGAGGTCGGAACCACCATGGTGATCCCGGGACACTGGGATATGTTTGCGGATAACAGTGCGGATCCGAATGCATTTGCAGACTATCTGGATGCAAAATACCATGACAGGATCGTATGCAGGATCCCCAAAGTAATGGAAAAGATCGTATTTGAAAAGAAATAGATTCCGGTCTTTGCAACTGACGGTAGCGTAAGTTCAATTTGGAAGTGGTAGAGTATCGACGACATTGTGCTAAAATGAGATTAACCTGTGGACAGGCGTAACGATATGTTATGGAGGTGGGGATGATGACAGGTATGATCATTTCAGGCATTATTGTGTGTGTTTGCACCGGCATAGTGGTCGGGATCGGTATCTCTCAAATGAAGAGCAAGGATCCGGTCGGTTTTTATACGGGAGAAAAGCCGCCAAAGAAGGAACAGGTATCGAATGTTGCTTCATGGAATAAAAAGCATGGTATGATGTGGATCGTATACGGAATTTGCATTGTGGCATCCTGGATCTGCTCGGCGTTGATCGGGAATAACTATTATGCGCTGGTTCCGTTCGCGATCGGAGTTTTTGTTCCGATGGTGATTATGATCTTTTATCATCAGAAATTGGTGAAGGAGTATTTGTTTCGGTGATGTGTATCTATACGAAAAGAGAATGGACGGACGGGGCGATTTATGAGAAAGTGGGTCAAAACGCTTCTTATCCTGGCGGCCGTTTGCGGAGCGATATTTGCGATCGTGTATTCCGCGATCAAGGGGTATCACGATAAGAATACCTGGGCGGTACTGCGGATCACCATAGAGGGTGCCGAGATCGAAGAGGATTATGCCAGGGGCGAAATATTGGATATTCCGTTTGCACAGGTTGCGGTGGATAAGGTGAAGCATGGGGATGGCGTGATCCTTTCCAGTGAGGCGGACCTGGAGTATAACGGTCAGGTGTTGCATCAACTGACACTTTCCGCAGGGGAGCAATGTCAGGTACGAGCGGGGAACCAAACAGCGATAATAAAGATGGTCAAAATATGGCTGATGTAAGAGGGAATCTTACATCAGCTTGTTGTTTTAGAGCGGCATTTGTGATATATTTATAATGAGTTTTATAGTTGAGGCTGTTGACGGAAACTTTAGAAGAAACGGAGTGACCGGATCATGATCAATTTTGACCATTTGCCGCTGGATGAAGATATTTTGCAGGCCTTGCGGGAGCTATCGATCAACTATGTGTTTCAGCCGATCTTTCGGCCGGACGGAAAAACGATTTATGCGTGGGAAGCGCTGATGCGGCCGACGGATATGACGGTAACGGAACTGATCGATGCCTATGCTCGGAAAGACAAGCTGCATGTGTTGGAAGTGGCGACCTTTTTCGGAGCGATGCAGGCGTTTTTTGAGAGAGGCTATGATCAAAGAGTCGCGATCAATTCGTTTCCTTCCGACTGCATGAAAGAGGAAGAAGCCGAGGCCTTTTACCAGTGTTTTGGTGAAGGTATTCGCGGCAGGATGATCATTGAGAATCTGGAATATCCCTATTTTTCCAATGAAGTATGGACGGAAAAGAGCCGGTCGGTAAGGGCTATGGACAATCTGCTGTCCGTGGATGATTTTGGCAGCGGGATCAACGATCTGGAAAAGGTCAATCTTATGACGCCTCATATCGTTAAGTTGGACAGGTCACTGATCTCCGGGATCGATCATATCATAGAAAAGCAGGAGTATGTTGCCGATCTGGTTATGAAGTTCCATACCATGGGCATTCTGATCGTAGCGGAAGGTGTGGAAGAGAAAGAGGAATTTGATTATCTGGTCGGTCTGGGGATCGATCTTTTCCAGGGATATTATCTGGCGCGGCCGGAGTGAGTTTTAGGATCGGCCGGGGGTGCTGTTATGGGAAAAAGTTATCGGGGGAAG
>CAMJAP010000192.1 GCA_946403625.1 uncultured Lachnospiraceae bacterium | reverse complement strand
CTGGAACTCGATCACATGCATATGCTCCGGGTTGATCTCGGGCACTACCATCGGTACATCCGGTGTCCAGCGGTGTGCGCTGTTGTTGGAAACCACCGGAGTCTCTGTCTTTGCGTAAGCTTCCTCGATCGCACGGATCTCGTCCTTGGTCATATCTACTGCAGAGAATACGAAATCTACGGATGCAGCAACCTTCTCTACTTCGTTAACATTAGCAACGATCAGTTTCTTAACGGCTTCCGGCATCGGAGTATCCATCTTCCAGCGATCACCGACTGCTTCTTCGTAGGTCTTACCTGCGGAACGCGGGCTTGCTGCCACGGTTACCACTTCAAACCACGGATGGTTCTCCAGGATCGAGATAAATCTCTGTCCTACCATACCTGTTGCGCCCAAAATACCGACTTTCAATTTGCTCATAATTCTTTCCTCCGTTTATGTCATTTAAATTATTTATACATTAAGATATTTCTTATATTCCGCGATGACTTCCTTCATGACCGCGATACCCGGTGCTCCGGTGGTCAGTCTGCGTTCTACACATGTCTTTAAGGATACTGCCTCATAGATGTCTGCATCGAATACTTCGGAGATTTCCTTCAGTTCTTCCAAACTCATCTCTTCGATGGATTTGCCCTTCTCGATGCAGGTCAGTACCAGGCGTCCGATGATGCCATGTGCGTCACGGAACGGTACCCCGTGCTTTACCAGATAATCCGCAGCATCCGTTGCGTTGGTGAAGCCCATCATGGCGCTTCTTGCCATCACATCCTTGCGGAATTTCATGGTATCGACCATCTGCATAAACATGGATACGCATTCCTTTACGGTATCGATGGCATCAAAGGTGCCTTCCTTATCTTCCTGCATATCTTTGTTATATGCAAGCGGCAGACCTTTCATTGTGGTCAGCATCGCTACCAAATGGCCATAGACGCGTCCGGTCTTGCCTCTTACCAGCTCGGCGATATCCGGGTTCTTCTTCTGCGGCATGATGGAGGATCCGGTCGAAAATGCATCATCGATCTCCACAAAGCCGTACTCGTTGGAATTCCAGATGATCACTTCCTCGGAAAACCGGGATAAATGCATCATGATCGTGGACAGTGCCGATAACAGCTCGATCACATAGTCACGATCCGATACGGAATCCATAGAGTTCAAGGTCGGCCCTTCAAATCCCAGCTGGCTGGCGGTATATGCACGATCCAGCGGATAAGTTGTTCCTGCTAATGCTCCTGCCCCCAGCGGGCAGGTGTTCATTCTCACATAGATATCGTTCAATCTGGAACGATCCCGGCGCAGCATCTCAAAGTATGCTCCCATATGATGTGCCAGAGTTACCGGCTGTGCCTTCTGCAAATGGGTAAATCCCGGCATATAGGTTTCCAGGTTTTCTTCCATAATACGAAGCAGGATCTTTTGGAATGAGCAAAGCAGTTCCTCGATCTCCGAAACCTGGCTGCGCACATACAATTTCATATCCAGTGCCACCTGATCGTTACGGCTGCGTCCGGTATGCAGTTTCTTGCCGGCATCGCCGATCATCTCGGTCAGATTGGCTTCCACAAAGCTGTGAATGTCTTCATATTTGTCTGTGATCTCGAGACTTCCGTTCTCCAGCTGCTCGCGGATCGTGGTCAGCCCCTTAACGATCGCATCCTTTTCCTCTAATGTAAGGATGCCCTGCTTTTCCAGCATGATCGCATGCGCGATGCTGCCCTCGATGTCCTGGACATACAGACGCTTGTCAAAGCCGATGGATGCATTAAACAGATATACATCCCGGTCTGTTTCTTTTGTAAATCTTCCTCCCCAAAGCTGTGCCATTTTGTGTCCTTCTTTTTCCAAAAAATAATATAAAACACATCGAGCAAAAACCCGGTGTTTAGTAATCTATAT
Organism: uncultured Lachnospiraceae bacterium; assembly: GCA_946403625.1. Lineage (GTDB taxonomy): Bacteria > Bacillota > Clostridia > Lachnospirales > Lachnospiraceae > NK4A136. The sequence goes on along the minus strand of CAMJAP010000192.1, from coordinate 803 downwards.
CACACTATATTGTGTATGTCAAATCAAAATTATACCTGTCTATGTAATTTAGCATAGAAACAGGTATAATTCAAGTGGAAGTTATGTAAACAAGTATATCTTCTTCTGTTTCCCTGCTCTCACTTGCCTCCGGGCCGTACCCGCATACGGTCACACCTACCATCATAGCCGCGATCAGCATTCTGAAATTCCTTCTTACCATAATTCCTCCCTCGTTCTTTTGAACATAATAGAAACTTTATAATACGGTGGAAAATTATATATATATACATCAATTGTCAAGAAAAACTATATTTCCCAACTGTAGTTTGTCTCGGAGATCACTTTTCTTCGCTTCAATAATCATATCTTTGCCAATATCTGATATCATGTAACATCTGTACCGCGCCCACCGTCTGAACCGGCGAATAGTATTTATCTTCGTGTATTCCCATAACTCCACCGCCGATCTTGACTTGTAAAAGCGGAACAAATGCAATACCGATAACTAATGACAGTGCGATAAGCCATTTAAAACGAATCTTGTTTGATCGCATACAAGTTATGGCGATCGTAACAATCCAGCACACAACAGCAATCACCAGATTTCCGATCAATAAATAAGAAAAGAAATTAAAACCATCCCTAATATGTTTCATCGTCATGGCGCTTATCAGTTCGATCTTCCAGTCTATCCCTTTCGTTAGTATCAATCCCATGATCGTAACAAATAAAATTACATAAACGCCGATAAATTTCTTCATAATTATCTCTCTACTTTCTTTTGTTGATATTTAACAAATAGCCTTGATTTTATTGGCTTT
>CAMJAP010000191.1 GCA_946403625.1 uncultured Lachnospiraceae bacterium | reverse complement strand
TGAGGCGAAGGAAGCGTATTATAAGGCGCATCCGGAAATCCCGAGACGATAAAAGGTTGATCAGGTATTTAAGGCAGTTGCGATACAGGCAACTGCTTTTTTTGTTGTGTGAAAAAACAGAACTTGACAAGTTAGAATGCACTAACTATAATGCATTTTTGTTAGTAGTGACTAATAAATGTTATCTGATATGTATAAAAGTACTTGACAAAGAAAAGAAACACTGCTATTTTATAATACAACATATGAACAACTGTGCATATGTTGTAATGTAAAAAAAGGATTCCATTTATTATACTGTGACAGATGCCGGGAAGGGAGACAAGGACATGAAAAAGACTATCGGTACAACAAGAAAGATGCGAATGGCGGGAATGGCCGTATTGCTGGGAATGCTGAGTGCTTGCGGAAAGCAGGAAGGATTGCCGGAAGGAGCGATTTCTACCTTGGAACTGACGGATTTTGCGGAGACGATCGAAGCGGACGGGACCGTGGAGTGTTCGGATCCGCATTATGTTTATTCGTCACTGACGCTGCCGGTGACCGAGATCTTTGTGCATGAAGGGGACAAGGTATCGGCGGGAGATCTGCTCTGCACCCTGGATACAAAAGATATGGAAGATCAGATCGCGGTACAGCAGGCCGTGATGGCGCAGACGCAGCGCAATGCCAACACCAATGTTTCTGTGGCAACACGACAGTACAATACCTATGTGGAAGGGCTGAACAACGGAACGGATTCCAATCTGGTCGCAGCGATGGCAAAAGCAGAGCAGGCCAGAGAAGCCTGTGAAGCGGCACAGAAAAGATATGCGGACTACAAGGAATCGCTGAACCTGGGAATGGATCCGACGCTGGCAGAAGCCGACCAGGCCGTGAAATCGGCAGCCACAGCGATACAGCAGGCACAGTCCTTGCAGTATGAAATGGAAGACAAGGACTATGTGACGGAGATCCAGAAGGAGCAGGCAGAAGATTCCGTGGACAGCGCAAACCTGGCCTATGCACAGGCGGTGCAGAGAAGAGAGTATCTGGCAAGACAGAGCGATCTGCAGCTGGCGAATTATGCAAAAGATGTGGATGACGCAATGAACAACTATCTGAGTGCGGTGGCGATCTATCAGGCAACGGTGCGGGATCTGGACAATGCAAAGCAGGCCAGTTCCGATGCCATCCGTCAGGCAGTGCTGACTGGAGATGTGAGCGTGGCGGAGTTGCAGCTGGCGCAAATGGAAAACAAACTGACCGATGCACAGATCGTATCGGAGTATGCGGGAACGGTTACGGCAGTCAATATTGAAGTAGGAGAAAACTCCACCGGAGTACTCTTTGTGATCGAAGATACCAAAGATCTGGTGCTTACGGCAAGAGTTCCGGAGAAAGACATCAACAACATTGCCAAGGATATGCAGGTGGAGGTGACACCGAAAGCAGACAATTCCGATTCTTATCAGGGCTCCATCGGCAGGATCGCGGATTCCGCAGGAAAGAATGCATCCGGCAGAACCGATACCTCCGGAGAAGATGCAGAGTACAAGGTGACGATCAACATTGCGGAACCGAATGACAAGATCCGTATCGGTATGAATGCGGAAGCGGAGTTTACGGTGTATTCCAAAGAAAGCTGCCTGGTGGTTCCGAACAAGGCCATCTATACCGACGCAGATGGAAAGAGTTCCGTTCTGATCGTAAGCGGTGAAAATACCGATGAAAAAGGAAATACCAGTGTTACGGTGAAGAAGGTGGAGGTAACGGTAGTATACGAAGGAAAGAGTACCAGTGTGGTGGAAGGGGCTGCCATCTCCGAAGGAACCCGTTATCTGACCGACGCAGCAGCGTATCAGGAACTGGCAGGCACTACGGTTGCGATTGAGAAGTGAGTATAACGAAACGGAACGGAGCAAACTATGGCGGATAAAGTAATACTCAAAGATGTATCGAAAATTTACAAGACCGGAGAGACGGAATATCGTGCATTGGATCACGTGGATCTGAATATCGAAGAAGGTAAATTTGTTGTGATCCTCGGCCCCTCCGGAGCCGGCAAATCCACCTTGCTGAATCTGATCGGCGGTATGGACAATCCGACCAGCGGCGATGTGATTGTAAACGGAGAGAACATTTCCAAATACAGTGACCGGAAGCTGAGTGATTTCCGGGCACATACGATCGGTTTTATCTTTCAGTTCTACAACATCCTGCCGTCTCTTACGGTATTGGAAAATGTAGAACTCGTAAAAGAGATCACCAAAACAAAGGTAAATGCAAAACAGGCGATCCGTGATGTGGGATTGGAAAAACATTTCTACAAATTTCCGAACCAGATGTCCGGTGGTGAACAGCAGCGAGTCTCCATCGCCCGGGCGATCGCAAAGAACCCGGCGCTGCTGCTCTGCGACGAGCCGACCGGTGCATTGGATTCCGTGACCGGCGCAATGATCTTAAAGATCTTAAAGCGCCAGTGCGATGCGGACCGCGGTAACAATACCGTGATCGTCGTAACGCACAATGCACTGATCGCCGATGTGGCGGATGTGGTGATCCGCGTCAAGAACGGCCACATCGAAAGTGTAACCGAAAATGAGAACCCGATGAACATCGACGATGTTTCGTGGTAAGTTCGAAGACCTGCCTTCCCCCCTCTGGGGGGAAGGTGTCGCGAAGCGACGGATGAGGGGGCTTATGGACTGCAACAATGCTTAACCGGAGGCTAACATGTTAATCAGAAAAATGCTGCGTGACATA
>CAMJAP010000190.1 GCA_946403625.1 uncultured Lachnospiraceae bacterium | reverse complement strand
GACAACACACCGTTCAAGAAGGCTTTGCCCTTGCTCTCCCCTTCTGCCCGCAGCGGCATGGATATGATCGCACCTTCCGGGAAGTTCTGGATCGCGATACCAATTGCCAGTGCCAAAGCACCACCCGCGGTAATATTCGCATTCCCCGCAAGCATTCCCGCGTAGACGACACCTACAGCCATTCCTTCCGGAATATTATGCAGTGTCACCGCCAGCACCATCATAGTAGTCCTGCGCAGTTTCGATCCGGGGCCTTCTGCTTTCTCTGCATGGATATGCAGATGCGGAATGACATTATCCAATAGTAACAGAAACAATATTCCGATCCAGAACCCGATCAGCGCCGGAAGGAACGATAGTTTCCCCATGGATTCCGACTGATCCATTGCCGGGATCAACAGACTCCAAATCGAAGCTGCCACCATGACACCCGCAGCAAATCCGCTGAGTGCCTTTTGTACATTTGCCTTCAGTTCTTTTTTCAGAAAGAAGACGCAGCCGGCTCCACCCGCGGTGCCCAAAAACGGGATCAGCAATCCTAAAGCAACACTTTGCATTCTGCTCCCCTCCTTCCGAAATTTACTATGACCCGATATGGTTAGTTGTATCTAACTATATTCAATATAGCACAGCGGATCATTATCGTCAAGACGAATTAGCGTACCACTAAATCAGTTCCTCTACGAACTTGGCGACTTCTTCCATCTTGGCCGTCGGCTCAAACCTTGCAACCACCTCACCGTTGCGGTTCACGACAAACTTGGTAAAGTTCCATTTGATCTCCGGATTGTTCTTGTAATCCTTATCGATCTTGGACAGCATCACGCTCATTGCCAGCGCGGCTGCACCTTTTCCGAAACCTTCAAAGCCCTTCTGTGATTTCAGATACTTGAACAACGGGATCGCATTCTCTCCGTTCACATCGGCCTTCTTCATCTGCGGGAACTGCGTATGATACTTCAATGTGCAGAACTCGTGGATCTCATCATCACTTCCCGGCGTCTGTCCCGCAAACTGATTGCAGGGTACATCGATCACTTCCAGTCCTTTCTCATGAAACTTCTCGTACATCTCTTCAATATCCTTATAATGCGGTGTAAATCCGCATCCGGTCGCGGTATTGACGATCAGTACCACCTTGCCTTCGTAATCCTTCATCGATATCTCTTCGCCCGTCGCTGCTGTCACACTCAGATTATAAAAGTTCATTGCTTAGCCCTCCTTTGGCGCTCATTATTTATGTTTGAATAAATTATATTGCGCCAAATGTAATTTGTCAATACAGATCACAAACTTTTCATAAATTCTAAAAAAGAACGGCATCTCTGCCGTTCTTCAAACCTCATAAAACTCAAACATACTGCTTCTTTTCCGGATCAGCCTCTGGAAACAAAGGTGATCACCATCATAATCGTAAAGAAGATCATAAACGAAATGGTTCCCTTATCCGAATGCCGTTTTGTGATCATCCCCGGAAGGGTATCTTCGATCACCAGAAATGTCATCGCTCCGCCGGCAAATGCCATCACCTGCGGCAGGATTGTCGGAAAAGCATTTACAACGATTATGGTTGCAATGCCAAGGATCGGTTCCACCACGCCGGAGATCACGCCCAACAGGAAGGATTTACCCTTTTCTTCCCCCCGCTTGCGGATCGGCGACGATACGAAAGCCGCCTCGGGAATGTTCTGAAGCGCGATCCCAATCGTAAGCGCCAGTGCCACCGCAAGCGTCACATCTCCGCTATTATTGAGAAATCCGGCATAAACAGCACCGACCGCTACCCCTTCCGGTACATGATGAATGATCTCCGCGAGCACCACTTTTCCGGAAAAACCGAGTTTGCTCGTCGGTCCCTCCTCTGCCTCAACAAAGACATGCGTATGCGGAATTGCCTTATCCAACAGATACTGAAATCCCACGCCGACAAGAAACCCTGCTGCCGCTATCGTGATCCGCCCTTTGATTACAACCGGATATAACAACGCCCACATAGAGCAGGCTACCATGATACCGCCGGCCATCCCGGAAAGAAGAAGCTTGATATCCTCCTTCATCTCATTACTGATCACAAATACAAACGCAGCTCCGAGGATCGTTCCGACAAACGGTATGAGCAGTCCGAACAACACATCGCCGTTATTCATAAACTCGGTCACACCGAAATGCTCCAGCAGTATCTTTAGTCCGATAAAAAGCAGGACAAAGCCTCCGGCTGCCTCGGCACCGGATTTGTATCTGGCTCCGAAAACATTTCCGATACGCACACCGATTGCCGAAAAAACAAATGTAACAAGGCAGATCAGTGCACAGCCGAATATCGTATTGATCATTGCCGCAGTATCCAGGATCTTAACCGGTACGGCAACAAATGTGATCCCCACGGCAAGAGCATCAATAGAGGTGGCAACCGCCATCATAAACATGGTCTTTATATCAAATCCGGGTTTGGTCTCTTCCTCTTCTCCGGAAAAGGCCTCCCGCAGCATATTCGTGCCTATGATCGTCAGCAGTATAAAGGCCAGCCAAGGTGCGATCTTATTGATGATCTTCTCAAAATTGCTTCCGAGCAGATAGCCGATCAACGGCATCAGTCCCTGAAAGCCGCCAAACCATACTCCGCAGAGCAGGCTTTCTTTCATACTGATCTTCTTTGTCTCGAGTCCTTTGCAGATTGACACCGCAAACGCATCCATCGACAGCCCCACCGCCAGCAGTACCAGTTCTATGATTCCCATGAATCCTCTTTATCTCCATTTCCATATAATCCATTCAGAGTATTCTACCACATTGAGTCAAAAAATACACC
>CAMJAP010000189.1 GCA_946403625.1 uncultured Lachnospiraceae bacterium | reverse complement strand
CATCATACATTCTTATAAACATGTACTGTGGGGGAACGCCATAATCCATACCATGTTTCGGATTTTCAGCCTCTAATTGAATTCTTTCCTCTAGCACGCCCTCATATAACTCAATGCATTTGTTTATAATCGCTGTTTCCAACTTACTATCAATCATAAACATCTCCCCAAATCAGTGTATTGATACCGGGTACTGTTACACTTCTTCGTAAGTCATGATAAACCTCCTTTGTATATTCAATCATTATTGTACATATCCCCATAGTTTGTCATAAGCCAGCGAGGATTCACACCATATATTTTGCAAAACTTCATGATCAACTCATCTGAAGGGAACGTCACATCCTCTTCCCAAATGAGAACCCCGGTGTGGGAGATTTCTCCTGCTATTCTTTGTCTATCTTTATCTCTCCATTTTCCATAAGAAAAATAATATTCCCAGCATCGTCAAAACTAATAGTTCTTATCTGTCTTCTGTTTTTGTCTATCTCTTTAAAGTATTTTAGTTTTCCGTTTCTGTGCCATTCATACAATTTATCAACAAAGGCTCCGTATTTCATAATACAGTATGAAGCAATTGCACCGGAATCATAAAACTCAACATATTCTCCATCATCAAAACCTTCGGTATAATACTTATAATACCGAGGCTTTCCATTTTTATAAAGTTCATACAAAAGTCCTGTAAATGGTTTTCCGCCAAGTTTTGGATCTTTATCAAACAATACTCCTGTTTCAAAGTCATCCAAATAAAAAACATCATCCGAATACAAAACTCCATGTTCTTTTACGTATTCCAACGATAAAACATCAGGACAAAAGTTTAATTCATTCATATCTTAAAAACCTTCCACATTTGATAATACATTCAGATTTTTCAGAATTTCACGACAATGAGGGCAAGTAAAAAATGATTTACCTATTTTATCAGACAATCCGTCCCGCTCTTTGCCATCTCCAAAAGTTCCCCGATCGGTACGGGTCTGGAATAATAATAACCCTGCAGGCTGTGAATGCCGTAGTCCTTCAGGATCTCGCGCATTCCCTGAGTTTCGATTCCCTCTACACAGACATCCGCACCGAATGTCCCGGCCAGATCCGCGAAGTTGTTCACCATCCTGCGCTCTTTCTCATCCTCTTCGATCTCCCGGACGAAACTCCTGTCAATCTTGATCGTATCAAACGGAAGATTCTTGATCAGCCCCACAGCAGAATAACCGGTACCGAAATCATCCAATGCGATCCGCACTCCCTCAGCACGCAGGCTCACCATAACATTACGGAGCAGATCCATATCCAGGAGTCTGCAGCGCTCGGTGATCTCCAGACAGAGATGCTCCGGTGAAAAACCTGCTTTCCGGATAGCATTCCAAACCACTTCCGTAAAATCCGCTCTCTCCATCTGCGAATAGGAAAGATTCACATTGATCACAAAGCCCGGAACATACTCGATCAATTTCTTCGCATCACGCATTGCTGTTTTAAGGATCCATTCCCCCAGTTCCGGAAAAAGCGGATCCGTTTCCAGGAACGGGATAAACACATCCGGCGGGACCACGCCGTATTTATCATTCTTAAAGCGGAGCAATGCTTCCGCGCCGATCAGTTTCTCCGTCTCCGCATCGACAACCGGCTGATATAGCAGGTAAAATCCTTTGTAATTCTTCGAGATTGCCGCCCGGATTACGTGCAGTTTCTCCAGTTCCCGCCTGCTGTCACCTCTCTGTCCGTTCTGAAAGATCACCAGATCCCCATGCTTTTTGATCTTGGATTCTTCATACGCGAAGTTCAGACAGGAATACACTGTCTGGTCATCCACGTCAAAATCCTCCAGAGGCAACAGTCCCGCATTCAGTTCCACCGCAAGTTCCAGATCATCTACCTTGATGCCCTTGCGAAAATGCGCCCGTATCTCTTCGTACAGTTCCGCAAGCTGCTCCACCGTCTGCCCTGTGGACATAATAGCAAAACACGCCCCGTCCATACGGTAAGTACCGCCGCGGTTTGTCACATGATCCATCAGATAGCGACCAAAATACTGCAGGATCTTGTTCCCGACCTTATACCCATACACTTCATTGATCTCGGTCAACTTGCCGATCCCGGCCATCCCGATCCTGACTTCTTTTTTATTGCGTATATATTCCTGCAGATCTGCAAAGAAACCATACTGATTGCGCAAACCGGTCAGCGTATCTATGTGGCTCCGCTGATTATGATTCCGGATCGCGCCCCCGAAATATTCCGGTGTTCCAAATTCATCTGTGATCACGATACCACGGCAGGTACAGAGAACCGTTTCCCCATCCGGCCTCATGGCACGGTACTGCATATCATGACCTGCCTGCTTGCCACTGAATATGGCATCCACTCCGTCACGATATGCCTGTCGGTCTTCCGGATGAATATGCTGTTCCCAGATATATCCGGCATTATACATATATTCCGATGGCAGGCCGAAAGTCTCTACCAGTTCCTTCGACCACCTGGAATAATCGTAACGCATATCGCAGAGAAACACATGAATATCCTCTGCAACGATGCAGTAACTCTCAAAAAGGGAATCCAGCTTTCTTATCGCCTCTTCCGGAATCTTCTGATTTGCCATATCCGATCCCTCCGTGTTCTTATAACAATGCGCCTCCTGCGCTCATCATCTGCCACAATTATACCATGCAGGCAATGTGTTATTCAAATCAGATTTGCGCTATATATCAATACGCCCCGAACCCATACTCGCCTTCCACCGGTTCCAGCTCCTTTACATCCATATTCTCGATCCGCACATAATGCCCGCGTTCTATCGCCATTATCACCTGGTCGATCGCTGATTCCGTGCCTTGAATCTCCATGCTGACGCTTCCGTCCCACTCATTCCGTACCCATCCGGTGCATCCGACCAGCCCGGCCGCCTGTC
>CAMJAP010000188.1 GCA_946403625.1 uncultured Lachnospiraceae bacterium | reverse complement strand
CTGGCAGCAGAGAGCCTGGGTCTGGGCAGTCTGATCGTAGGTTCCGTCTATGATGCAATGCGTGCAGACAAGCGCGATTATTTCAAAGAAAAGATGCAGATCCCTGCAGAAAAGGATTTTCAGATCGCACTGGCGGTCGGTCATAAGGCAACGGAAAAGGAGCCGCACACTTACGATGCTGCAAAACAGGTAGCAATCGTATAATTTGCGTAAATTCCCGTAAAATATAGTTCTTTCATCCGTATCTAAAACGGAGACGGGATCGTCTGTTTTCAGTGGAGGCAGTTTATGAAGATCACAAATCGAAAAAAAGCATTGATAGGTTTTGCGGCATCCACTCTTTTGGTATTGGGCGGATGTGAAAGCAATAGTGTAGAAAAGAATGAAACGCCGGAAGTATACGGTCCGCCGGTAATGGAAGAGCCGGTGTATGGTGTAGATTATAACGAAAACCCGGAAGTATATGGCCCGCCGATAAGTGATGATTCTTATATGGATCCGGTGCCGGAATACGGTATCGAATACTATGATCCATATGAAGATTATCAGGATTATTTTTACATCAGTGAGATTTCGGATGAGATCTTTGCGCGTATGGAAGGCAAATCCTTTAAGGAAGACTGTACGCTTCCGAGAGAGGATCTGCGTTATCTCCATGTGCTGCACAAAAATCTGGAAGGGGAAACGCTGGAAGGCGAAATGGTCGTCAATCAGTATATCGCCGAAGATGTGCTGGATATCATGCTGAAACTGTATGAGGCAGGCTATCCGGTCGAGCGGGTTCAGCTGGTGGATGATTACGAAGCAGACGATGAACTGTCAATGGAAGCAAACAATTCGTCGAGCTTCAATTTCCGTTTCATATCCCATTCGACCAAAGTATCCAAGCATGGACTGGGACTGGCGGTAGATATCAATACGCTCTACAACCCGTATGTAAAGATGGTGGATGGGAAGCTTTCCATCGAACCGGTTACGGCAGAGCCTTATACCCACAGAGAAAATGAGTTCCCTTACAAGATTGAGAAAGATGATCTCTGCTATCAGCTGTTCATCGAGCATGGCTTTGAATGGGGCGGAGAATGGGAAAACAGTAAGGACTACCAGCATTTTGAGATCCCGGACGATGTGGTCGAGCAGTTGTATCCCGGAATGCGCTGAGGAAATCTGTAAAGGACGATAAAAATGACAAAGACAGAGATCAAAATAAAAAACCTGGATACGGTAGCGGAGTATCAGAAGCGGCTTTGCAGGAAACCGGAGCTTAGGCAGATCCTGATCGAGCTGACCCTGAAATGTAATATGCATTGTTTTCATTGCGGCAGCAGCTGCAGTGCGGAGCAGCCCCACGGTATGTCTCTGGAAGAGTATAAAAAACTGGTGGATGAGATCAACCGAAATTTCTGCTCAAAGAATAATAGAACGATCATCGCACTGACCGGCGGAGAACCGATGCTGTACCCGGATTTCTTCCCCCTGGTGGAATATATGCACAAGCAGGGGATTCCATGGGGTATGACCAGTAACGCGACCATGATCACAAAGGAAAATGCGAAACGACTGAAAGAATGCGGCCTGCGGAGCATTTCCATCAGTATTGACGGCTTGCCGAAATCGCATGATCATTACCGTGGCCTGAAAAACGGATTTGAACTGGCAATGCAGGGCCTGCAAAACCTGGTGGATCTGGATTTTTGTAATACCATGGTCACCACGGTAGTAAACCACGAGAACATCAACGAACTGGACGAGCTGTTTGAACTGTTTGACGGGATTGATTTTAATGAATGGCGTCTGACCGGACTGGAGCCCATCGGCCGTGCGGAGCAGATGCCGGAAATGCATCTGACTGCCGAGGATAACCGGCGACTGATGTCCTTTATCAGGGAAAAGCGTCAGGCCGGCCTTCCGGTGACGTATTCCTGCTGTCATTTTCTGGGGGTCGAAAACGAGGCAGAGGTACGGGACTGGTATTTCCTGTGCAATGCCGGCATCACGGTAGCCAGCGTTCTGATCAACGGCGATGTCACCGCGTGCCTGGATATCCCGCATAACGAAAAAACGATCCAGGGCAATATCCATGAGAATTCCTTTACGGACATCTGGAACAACCGCTTCGAGATCTATCGTAAGCCCTTATCGGAAAGAAATGCCAAGTGCGCTACCTGTCCGGAAGCCAAATGGTGCCGCGGTGGGGCTTATCACAGCTGGGATTACGAAAAAGAAGAGCAGAAGGTCTGCATGAAGGGTGTTCTTTTTTAATAACAGAACCGCACTTGAATAAAATATACGGATAAAGTATAATCGTAATCGTGAAATTTGCCGAAGTGGCAGACACAGGGGAAAAACAACGATACGGAGGAATGAAAAATGGCTGACTGGAAGAACCTGGACACCCTTGGCGCATTTGCGGAACTGGGGAAAAAGGACAAGGTAAGTGTAAAAGAGGTAATGAGCGGCGCAAGCGGGGCAGAGCGTGTAAAGAAGTACACGACTCCCATGGCAGCAGGCCTGGCTTATAATTATGCTGCAAAGGCAGTAAACGATGATATTCTGGACGGATTTGCCAAGCTGGCAGAGGAAGCACAGCTGGTAAAGAAGTTTGAAGAGCTGTATAACGGCGAAGTGATCAATACCGGTGAGAAGCGTCTGGTGCTGCATCATTTAACCCGTTCCCAGCTGGGCAACGACGTGGTAAAAGACGGCGTAAACAAGAGAGATTTTTATGTAGCACAGCAGAAGAAGATCGCGGATTTTGCCAACGATGTACACGCAGGCAAGATCGTAAACGGTGCCGGTGAGAAATTCACCACCGTAGTACAGATCGGTATCGGCGGCTCTGACCTGGGTCCTCGTGCCATCTATCTGGCACTGGAGAACTGGGCAAAGCAGACCGGCAATTTCTCCATGGAAGCAAAGTTCATCAGCAATGTAGACCCGGACGATGCTGCCGGCGTACTGCAGGGCATCGATGTGGCACACTCCATCTTCGTGCTGGTATCCAAAT
>CAMJAP010000187.1 GCA_946403625.1 uncultured Lachnospiraceae bacterium | reverse complement strand
CCTTTACCAATAGTACTCATAGAATTTCATCGTGTATCCGCCTTCAAATGTTTTTCCGGCTTCCAGCACATTCGTAAATTCTCTCTGACTCAGATCTCCTTCAAAGTCTACTGCATCGCATCTTCCGTACCAGGGCTCGATGCAGAGAAAGGGTGCATTTTTCTTTTCCGGTGACCAGATGGCAAACAGCGGTGTATCGAAACATACATCTACGATGTGCTTGCCTTCTTCGTCTGCTATACCGACACATTTTGTCTGATTTCCTTCGATCATATAAGTGCAGCGATCAAAGAAATCTTTTGTGATCGTTACGAAACCGTTCTCCAGCGGCATCTCGATGTTCTCCCGAAGGGCAAGACCTTTGGCCACATCATTGCCGTGATGACAGATCACATCGGTTCCCTCAAAGTACAGCTTGTAGCCTTCCTTGCAAGCGGCCTTATCTTTGTTAAACCCATGCACCGGACACAAAAATGCCGGATGTGCTCCGATGGAAAAATACATGGTTTCTTTCGCGGGATTGCTCACTTCCCACATCACCTTTACATCATCCGTCTCGGTTTCCGAAGAGATTTTGTATCCGATCTTCAGTACAAATTCAAACGGATACTTTTTCAGTGTTTCCGCATCCGAGCGCAACTGAAACCAGATCTCATCCTCCGCCTGACTTACCAATTCGAATTCACGATCTCTTGCAAAACCATGCTGCCCCATAGCATATTCTTTGCCCTGCCAGTTATACTTTTTCTCTTTCAGGCTTCCGACAAAGGGAAACAGCACAGGTGATGTACGACCCCAGTACTTGGGATTTCCGTACCACATATATTCCCGCATATTATTCTTGTTGATCACCGATTTGACTTCGGCACCAAATGAATCGATCTCTACTTTGATCCTGTCATTTTCCAAAAAATATCTCATCGTATCCCTCCACACTTCTTATGCCAACTCTGCTGCCAGCTTTCGGATCACTTCCGCAACCTCCGGCTCGATCTCGATGACCTCATCCGCAACATTTTCTATTACCGGCATCCATTTATTCCCCGGCAGACTATAATGGAATGCTTTGCGAAACTCCGGCGACGGCAGTTTCCCGGTGATCACTTTGGTCAGTACCATAGCGATCAGATAATCTCCCACAGCGGACGCATGCGCACCGTCACGATAATACAGATCGGCATTCAGCGCATTTAATTTTTCTTTTGCTGCCGTCCACACTTCACCGACCGGTGCCAGCCGTGCATCATATTCTTTTGCCAGCGCCTGGTATCGTTGATTCATCCCTGCCTGGTTTTCCGGTTTGCGTTTCTCCGCCCAGGTCTCAAACAGCACCGGGGTCGTATTTACCTTTTTGCACAGTTCGATCAGGCGGGCCAGATTTGCCGATGTCGCTTCTTCCTCCGGCATCGGATGCGCCTGTTCCTGAATCACACAATAATCATATCGTCCGTGCAGGATGTTGAAGCGCTCCGAAAAATATTCCTCCATATGCCACTGCAAAGATTTACCCGAATAAGCCAGCATAACTACTTCACAGGTTTCCCCGCAGGCATTCTCCACCATCTCCCGCACCAGCTCCGGCATATCATTCATATAGGTATGGCTATTGCCGATAAACAATATCTTCATTTTCTTTTCAATCCTCAAGCGTTACATCGGCTGTCCCGATAAACTTCAGTCCGTTCTTTTCATCGATACCGGAATACTCGTAATTATAGATCAGAACGATACTGTTATATTTTTTCAGTTCTTCTTTCGCAATCAACTTTTCGAACTGCGGAATAATCTCTTCATCCCCCGAAAAACCTTCCAAAAGCATCTGCACATCTGTGCATGATTCGGTACCCCAGGCAGTTTCAATACCATCCAGGTCATACTTTCCTGTCGAGAAATCTTTTTGAAACTTTGACTCTATCCAGTTTCCGTCTTCATCATAGGAAATGTTCAGATAATCACTGAACTCTTCCTGCGTTTTGAAATAGCCCAACCATAAAGATACTTTGTTTTCTTTTATCATCTTTCCATACCTCACATTTTCAACGCTCACAGAAAAATTCGATTTGCTCACCGAGTGGTCCGAAACAAAATGCCATACGGATCGGTTTCATCCTGTTAAACTTCCGTTGCAGGGACTGTTTCAATCTTATATCCAAGCTTCCCCATAACTTCTATCTTTTCATACTCACCGGTTTCGGAATCAATAACAATCATTGCCGATTCTCCGATCTGGATGCCGTCACGATAAGTAGAGAACACATCCGTTGAGATGAGCCCGTCTTTTTCAAATATCTTTTCCACCGGCGTATGTCCGACTACCTGCTTGTATCTATCAGCCCTAAATATCTCTCTGTCCTTATTCTGCGGTCTGAACCACAGCGGAGATTCATCAGTCCAGAGATAATCGTGCGAAGCATCATTTACTGCCGCTATAACATCATCTATATCAGCATCCAACAGATCCTCACTAAGCCGTTTCACAAATTCTACTGTAAGACCACCATGAGAAAACAGGACATTATCAATACGGTGCATTATGTTTATTTGATCGGAATCCTGAAGGCTATTCTCAAGTTCTTCAAGTTTTGTGATAACCGTCCTCTCTGCATAGGGTGAGTAACCTGTTTCAAGTTTCCCCCACGGATAGCTGACATCATGATTACCATAACACCATAATGTTTCCGGATAAGACTCCGCAAAAACAATCGCACGGTCAAATGTTTCTTTATATCTTTCTATCTGAAACTCCATATTCCAGTCATCCGGCATATCCATAAGACACACGGCTCTGTCCGCCTTACCAGATTTTAGTATAGTCTCTGCTCTGTCAAATATCCACATTTTCAGGTGAATGTCAGGTATAACAAGTACCTTCATATATCCTTTTCCTCGTATACGCAAAATTACTTTCGAGCGATATGCGCATTCAGCCACGCAACCGACTTTCGGAGCGCTTCAATGGTTTTGGTTTCCAGCACACAGCGAGCATTTCTGCGCTCGGCCAGTTCCAGTCTTGCAGCCAGATCGATCTCACCGTCTCCGAGTGCCAGATGATCTCTGGGCGGCTG
>CAMJAP010000186.1 GCA_946403625.1 uncultured Lachnospiraceae bacterium | reverse complement strand
TCCTCCATAATGCGTTTCCGGGTATCCAGATCACACAAGGGATCCGTCAGGATCAGTACGGTCTCCCGGCCGGATGCATTGGCTTCTGCGATGCGATCCTCGATCTCTTTTTTATTTTCCACAAACGCTTCCAGCAGCAACTGCTTATCTTCCGCCGTCAATCGATCGTACAGCGGCCGTCTGGGCACTTCCCTGTACTTGTGATAATCGTAGCGGAGCACGCTGCGGTCATTCACCTCCATATCGATGCAATACTTGGAATAACCGTTTTCGATGTGGATCAGGTTGTGTTTTGCAAACCACGCCTTCACCCCGAAATGCCCGCGATTGGTCACCCGAGCACTGTCCAGTGTTTTCAAACAGTCCAACCCGTCCTCCACAGCATGATATCGGATCTTATTCTGATTTAAATATACGCCGACCGGATCCGAATCACAGAACACGTAAATCTCTTTGTATTCACGGAAATCCACCGGCACAAACTGCGCCTGACATTTGGCAAACTTCTTTGTAAACTTGATCCGCTGCAGCATATTCGCCGCGATATTGCCGCGGTCTATTTTGTACTCCGCCAACTCCGGAAAGAATTCCGGACGTTTCTCATCGTATTCAATGACTTTCTCAAAGTACCCCTGCTTTTCCAGCCGCCCTTTCAGTCCCGCGAAGTTGTTGGACATCAGGCTCAGTACCATGGTCGCACCGCCTTGTTGTTCCTTGGGCAGCGCCAGTTCTTTTAAGAAAGTGATATACACGTGGTAAAATGTATGGCATACATAGATTCTGTCTTTTTTCATTGGATTCCCCGTATCCGCATGCTTAAGCGGTGTATGCGGCGCACACCACGCGGTGAAAACGCCAGCAGTTTCAGATAATTCCGCTGCTTCCTGTTCAGGTAACGGTTATTCCTGATCTCCGTTTTCTCACTGCGCACAAAACGAACGATGCGCATATAGAACGCATTCTTTCTCTGCATCTTTTCTATAGGGATATGCAGCAAAAAGTCCAGAGCCTGCACCAGACGGAAACGTCTGCCTTCTTCCAGATACTCCGGATAATGATCCCGTGCGACCCGGCATGCGGTAAACGCATTGTACATCATATCTTCATACAGTTCCTGCTTATATTCCCCGCGAGTCACGCTGTCTTCACTTAAGCGGATATTATATCCCGCAACGCCTACCGTCGGAATTCCGGCTTCCAGTTCCGGAATCATCCGGAGCAGCAGTTCAAAGTCTTCATTCTTTTTTCCTACCGCAAAACGGAACTTCTGCAGAAAATCCCTCTCAAAGAGTTTTGTACAGAACGAACTGTCCCCTTCGTGCATGATCAGTTCCCGAAAATAATCATCCCGCGGCAGTACCTCGGTTTTTCCGTCCTCCCGCCTCGGAGGTACGACCAGTGTCCCGTCCGGTGCGTAATTGCGGCTCATCAGCTGCACCATATGGCTGCCCGGTTTGGCCTTGCCGATTGCTTCCAAAAGTGTCTCGTACATCCCCGGCTCAATCCAGTCATCCGCATCCGTAAATCCGATATAGTCTCCCGTGGCCGCCTCGATACCGGCATTTCTAGCTGCCGATGCGCCGGCGTTTTCCGCCTGTTTGATCACACGCACACGGGAATCTTTTTTGGCGTAGTCCTCGCAGATCCGCAAGCTGTCGTCCTTGGAACAGTCATCGATCAGCAGCACTTCCAGATGCGGATAGGTCTGCGCCAATACACTGTCCAGGCAGCGTTCCAGGTACGCTTCCTTGTTGTATACCGGTATGATGATGGTGATCGTAGACTTCTCTGACATTTATAACCCTCATTCGGCGCTTCGCACGGCACCTATTACCACCGTCTCACAAATCTTGCGCCGTCACGCGGTCCGATCTCGCGGTCACGGCACATCGGCTGCAGTGCTCCGGTTTCCGGTCCTTCTGCGGCAAAGGCCGGAGCCTCGCCCTTCATCAGACCGTCTGCCACCCGCAGAAACTGCGCTGCCGCATTCTCCGCGTTCCAATATTTCGTCATCGTCTCGTATGCCCGTGTTCCCTGCTCCCGGAACTCTTCCCGGTGCAGGATCGCCCCACTGACCATAGCTGCAAATCCCTGCATCGTTCCGGCACAGACCATTCCGTTGATGCCATGCTGCACCAGATACGGTACGGCACCGATCTGCGGCCTGGTCACCACGAGACATCCGCTGTTCATTGCTTCGTTCAGTACTGCACCCCAGCCTTCCTTTTCATCGCTGGTAAACAAAAAGATATCGCTGCGTTCCATTTCCGCACGGATCTCTTCCGGTTTTAAAAAGCCGGTGAAACGCACCACATCCGTCAATCCTTTTTCCGCCACCTGCGCCTTCAGCGCAGCTTCCATCTCGCCGCCGCCGGCCATGGTCAGCACAAAACCTCCGGCATCTGCCACCTGCTTCGGGCGGTCCGGCACCAGCTGTTTTGCTCCATGCAATAAAATACTTGCTGTCTCGATCGCATACTCCGGATGTTTCCAGTCGATCATACGACCGGCCCAAAGGATGCGCACCGGCTCTCCGGCTTTACTCTTTTTGTCAAACAGCGCGTCCATATCGTGCTGCTTTACTTCCGGAAAATACCCCCAGACAAATTTCTTCTTGGGATAAGCATGCACCAATTTATAATCCGATCCCACAAACGCGCCCGCGCACAGCAGATAGTACGGCGCTTTGGCGTATTGCGTATAATCGTGGTATTTCTTCTTCAGTCCTCTGGGCGAGATAAACTTCCACTGCCCATCTTTGTAAATGCGTTCGCTATAGTTAAAGGTCAGCTTTCCCGCCTGCAGGCGCGCTTCCAAAGCCGCCTCCGGGCCATTCGCTTCCACGCCGCCCCAGATCACGATCTCGCTGTCCTGCACCAGCTGTACTGCTGCCTCTGCATCATCCTGCCATGTGCGAACATACGGATACTGCGAGGTATCCAGCGCCCAGCCCATGCGCACACGTTCTTCTTCCATCGGTTCTGTCTGCAGGAATGTAAAATCCACTCCCGCGGTGTGGGCAAATGCTTCGCACAGCGGGCGTTGGTGGTGGTTGAAATAGTTGGAGACAAAGGT
>CAMJAP010000185.1 GCA_946403625.1 uncultured Lachnospiraceae bacterium | reverse complement strand
CAATCATATTACGGAGGAGAATATAAAATGAGACAGGTAGCAATTTACGGAAAAGGCGGTATCGGAAAATCTACAACCACACAGAACCTGACCGCAGGTCTGACGGAGCTGGGAAAGAAAGTGATGGTGGTCGGCTGTGATCCCAAGGCGGATTCCACAAGACTGTTGTTAAACGGTCTGGCACAGAAAACAGTGCTGGATACTTTGAGAGAAGAAGGCGAGATCGATGATCTGAGCTACATCGTAAAGGAAGGATTCGGCGGAACCAGATGCGTGGAGTCCGGCGGTCCGGAACCGGGCGTAGGATGTGCAGGCCGCGGTATCATCACATCCATCGGTATGCTGGAAGATCTGGGTGCCTATAACGATGATCTGGATTATGTTTTCTACGATGTATTGGGCGATGTGGTTTGCGGCGGTTTTGCAATGCCCATCCGCGAAGGTAAAGCACAGGAGATCTACATCGTAGCCTCCGGTGAGATGATGGCACTGTATGCAGCCAACAACATCTGCAAAGGTATTCAGAAGTATGCGGTCAAGGGCGGTGTACGACTGGGCGGCATCATCTGCAACTCCAGAAAGGTAGACCGCGAAAGAGATCTGCTGGAGGCATTTGCAAAAGAACTGGGCAGTCAGCTGATCTACTTTGTACCGAGAGATAACGAAGTGCAGCGCGCGGAGATCCAGAAAAAGACCGTGATCGATCACAATCCGGAACATCCGCAGGCACAGGAGTATCGCAATCTGGCGCAGGCGATCGAAGACAATCAGATGTTTGTGATCCCCAAGCCGATGACCCAGGAGAGACTGGAAGAGATTCTGACCGAGTATGGTCTGTTTGATGATATCAAGGAAGAAGTAAAAGAGAAAGATTCGATTCGCATTGCCGGATAAAAGTACAAGACGGATTCGTGATTTTCAACATTGGGAAAAGGAACGGATGTGGAGGGATATGCGAAGAAAAAAATGAATTGAGGAGAGAACCATGAGGATAAGAGCAGCATTCGCAACAAGTATAGGATTTAAAGTGGACCGGCACTTCGGTGCCGCGGACCGCTTCGATATCTATGAAGTGGACACGGAAACGCAGGCATATGAAAAAGTGGATATGCGACTGGTGGACCGTGCGTGTCTGGAACACAAACACAATGACGGGCGAATGCGGCAGGTGGCCGAGACGATCTCGGATTGCAATGTGGTATTTGCGGAATGCATCGGCGGAGGCGCCAGAGAGGTTTTGCTGAAGTACGATGTGGAACCGATTGAGATGGAGCAGAGTGTGCTGAAGATCCTGCAGGCAATGCTGAAATCGAAAGTGGCCATCGTGGATCCCCGTTTTCTGGAAAAAGAAAAGGAACGAAAAAAAACGATCACGGCGGACAGCTTATCCAATTTTAAGCATCTGGAAAAAACGCATCCCTGCATGAGTCACGATGCACATATTTCCCGCGGCCGTATTCACCTTCCGGTCAGTCCGAAATGCAATATCGGCTGTAAGTTCTGCACCAGAAAGATCGATAAGTCCGTGATCCGTCCGGGGGTATCTTCTCTGGTATTGAAGCCGGAAGAGAGTATCGAGATCATTCGCAGAGCAAAAGAACTGTGCCCGGAACTGGCGGTGGTCGGCATTGCGGGACCCGGGGATACGCTGGCGACGGACAATGCATTGGATACTTTTGCATTGGTGAAAAAAGAGTATCCGGAAATGGTCTGCTGCCTTTCGACCAACGGATACCGTCTGCCGGATAAAGTGGAACGGATCGCACAACTGGGGATCGACAGTATTACGGTCACGGTCAATGCGATCGATCCGGAGATCGAAGCACAGATCAACGATTTTGTGATCGATGAAAACAATATCGCGCATACCGGTGTGGAAGCAGCAAAGCTGTTGATCGATCATCAGATCAAAGGAATCCAAAGAGCAGCGGAACTGGGGCTGGTGGTAAAGATCAATTCGGTATTGGTGCCGGGAGTCAATGATCATCACATCCCGGAGGTTGCAAAGAAGATGCATGAACTGGGCGCATCCATTCTGAATATTCTTCCGCTGATCCCGCAGAATCAGATGGCGGATGTACCGGCGCCGGATTGTCAGATGCTGGAACGGGTACGCGCGGAAGCCGGAAGATATCTGGAAGTCTTCCGTCACTGCAAACACTGCAGAGCAGACGCCATCGGTATACCGGGCAGCGGAAAAGATCTGCATACCGAGTTGTATAAAGATTACGAGTCAGAAGTGGTAGAAAACTTCAGCCACGGTTAAAAGGAGTATAAGAGTGTATTGACACCGTTTCGGATCAAAACTGCATACGGAAATCTGATCCCCTGTTATGAGGCATCCGATGTGAGGCAACGTTATCGCGAGGCGCTGGAAAGATATCCTTCCGGCGCCCTTCGCAGTATCTACCTGCAGGATCGTACGGTGATCTGGACGCAGGCGGGAAAACTGCATGCGGAACTGATCACTTTTTACGAGTGCGGAACGATCAAGAGGGTATTTCCGACCTACGGAAAGATCAGTGCTTATCATACCGAAGAGGATGAATATGAGGAAGCGGATACGGATCGTCTGGAAGTCGGAAACGGTGCGGTCGAAGCCAAGATGCAATGTGTCTGGTTTGATCGCAGCGGTTTTGTAAAAAGTATCACGATCTTTAACAAAGACAGAATGAACTTTGCGACCAAGTATGGAATGCTGACCACCGATCTGGGGGCGGAGTTTGACGAAGACGGAAGGCTGGTTTCGGTCGAGACGGTTTTTGATACGCAGTTATATACGGAATTCGGCATCCTGCATCCTTTCAATCCCCAGCGCGATCCGATGCATGCGGAAAAAGCATCGCTGGGATTTGATAAAGAAGGAAACCTCCTGCGCTTTTCCACGGTACGGGATCGCGTCACCATCACAGATCCGAACGGCAACACAAAAGCATTCGTTCCGCGTATCGAAGAAGATCCGTACACCGGCTTCCCCGTGTGGGTTCCGGTAAAGGTGGAATTTGCGGACGAGGTGATAAAAATCTCCACCGGAAAGAACAGCGAAGAGATTTTTGAACGGAACAGCCATCAGATAACATTAGAGAAGATGTAAAGGGAAATTGACAAATTGGAGTTTGTGGGACTGACGACCCCCGAGAAAACTTGGCGGTAGCACTT
>CAMJAP010000184.1 GCA_946403625.1 uncultured Lachnospiraceae bacterium | reverse complement strand
GCGTATCATCGATGTTGTGAAGATCCGCATCTTTTTTCGGCGGGAAGATCTCAAAAGAAAGAGATCTTCCGCCGTTCTTATATATATCCGATACTTTCATTTCCTTATGCCTCTTTACGGATCTGTTCCGCTGCCTGTACCAGATTGATGAGGCTGGCGCGGGTTTCTTCCTCGCCTCTGGTCTTCAGTCCGCAGTCCGGATTGACCCAGAGTTTTTCATCCGCTACTTTCTCACGCATCTTACGCAGTGCGGCTACGATCTCGTCCACCGAAGGAACACGCGGAGAGTGAATGTCATATACACCCGGTCCTGCTTCAGTTTCAAAGTTGCATTTCTTCAATGCATCCAGAATGAGCAGATCCGATCTGGATGCCTCAAAGGTGATCACATCCGCATCCATGTTATCGATTGCCGGAATGATATCCGTAAATTCGCTGTAGCACATATGTGTGTGGATCTGTGTCTCTGCTTTGACACCGCTATGTACCAGACGGAATGCCGGGATCGCAAAATCCAGATACTCGCTGTACCAGTCGGATCGGCGCAGAGGCAGTTTCTCACGAAGAGCTGCTTCATCGATCTGAATGATACGAATGCCGTTTTTCTCCAGATCCAGCACTTCATCACGGATCGCCAGTGCGATCTGCGTCATCGATTCCTTGATGCTGATATCCTCTCTCGGGAAGGACCAGTTGAGGATCGTTACCGGGCCGGTAAGCATTCCTTTCACCGGCTTATCCGACAGAGACTGGGCATATACGGACCACTCTACCGTGATCGGTTTCTTGCGGCTCACATCGCCCCAGATGATAGGCGGCTTCACGCAACGGGTTCCGTAGGACTGTACCCATGCCTTCTCGGTGAAAAGATATCCGGAAAGAGATTCTCCGAAATATTCCACCATATCGTTCCGTTCATACTCACCGTGTACCAGCACATCGATGCCGATACTCTCCTGCCACTCAATCGCTCTTTTGATCTTTTCACGGTTAAACTCTTTATACTGCTTCTCGCTGATCTCCCCCTTACGGTATGAGGAACGATTCTTCTTTACATCCTTGGTCTGCGGGAAGGAACCGATCGTTGTGGTCGGGAACTTCGGAAGTTTCAGCGCATCCTTCTGGATCTGCTCTCTTTCCTTTCGTGCCGGCAGTCTGGTATAGTCAGCCTCCGCAATCGCTGCCAGACGTTTCTGTACTTCCTTGTCTTCGCAGTCTCTGCCCTTTTCGAACAGTTCCTTATTCTCACGATATGCCGCAAACGCATCCCGATCTCCGCTGGCGGCAATGTTTGCGATGGTACGCAGCTCATTCAGTTTTTCCTTTGCATAAGCAAAATGCTTCTTATACTCTTCCGCCAGTTTGGTCTCTGCTTCCAGCGTATACGGTACATGCAGCAGAGAGCAGGAAGTAGACAGTACGGTATCAATTCCCTTTGCTTTCAACTGCGCCAGAACATCCAGCGTTTTTTCATAATGATTTTTCCAGATATTCTTTCCGTTGACCAGTCCGGCGAACAGCACTTTCTCCTTCGGAAAACCGTTCTTTTCGATCAATGCGAGTGTTTGTTTTCCCTCAAGGAAATCCAGACCGATGCCGTCCACATCCAGTTTTGTAACCACCCCGTATACATCTCGTACATCCCCGAAATAGGTCTGCAGCAGAACCTTCACAGATCCCTTACCTGCAAGGATTCCCTGATACAACTTCTCCAAAAATGCCTGATCCGCACCGTTCAGATCCCGTACCAGCGCCGGCTCATCAAACTGGATCCACTTTGCACCGCGCTGCTCCAGTCCTGCCAGGATTGCTTTATAAGCCTCGATGGCCGCATCCAGATAATCCTCTCTGGTCTTACTTCCGGTATAACGGCAAAGAGACAGCAATGTATAAGCTCCGGCGATCACCGGCTTAGTTTCGATATTCTGCAGCTTTGCTTCTTCATATTCATCAAAGATCTTACTTCCGGACAGCTGCAGTACCGTATCGTCTTCCACTTCCGGTACGATATAGTGATAGTTGGTATTGAACCACTTCTTCATAGCCAGCGCCTTCACATCACCCTTTTCGCCCTGATAGCCTCTGGCCATAGCGAAATAGGTATCCAGCTGTGACAGTCCCAGTTCTTTATATCTCTTCGGTACGATGCCGCACAGTACGGCGGTATCCAGCAATCCGTCATAAAACGAAAAATCATTGGATGTGATAAAATCAATCCCGGCCTCCTTCTGACTGTGGATATGCTCTGTGCGAAGTGTCTTTGCCGTCGATAACAGTTCCTGTTCCGTGATCTCTCCTTTAAAGTATTTCTCCGAGGCAAATTTCAGTTCTCTTTCGGCTCCGATTCTCGGATACCCTACAACAGATGTCAACATAGTTTTTTCCTCCAACTTGTTTTGTGTTTACTCTGAAAGAGAGTATATGCCTATCGTTATAATAGGTAAAATACATAAAATCATTCCTTGCCCATAGATTTTATCTATGGCATATGATATAATGTTTCAAATTCCTATTTTAAGGAGAACGGATATGACGCTGAAACAATTGCAATATATCGTCACCGTAGCCGATACCGGAAACATCACGGAAGCTGCCAAAAAACTGTTTATCGCCCAGCCTTCCCTGACCACTTCCATTCACGATTTGGAAAAAGAATACGGGATCGCCATCTTTTCCCGCGGAAATAAAGGTGTACAACTCACCCCGGAAGGAGATGAATTCTTAGGTTATGCCAGACAGGTTCTGGAGCAGGCCAACCTGATCGATGAACGCTATACCGGAAAGAAAAAGGGCAAACAACGCTTCTGCGTCTCTGCCCAGCACTATTCCTTTGCGGTAGAAGCCTTTGTGGAATTGCTCAAAGAATACGGTGGTGACAAATATGAATTCCATATGCGGGAAACCCAGACCTACGACATCATCGACGATGTCGCCCATCTGCGCAGCGAGATCGGAATCCTTTATCTGAACGACTTTAATGAGACGATCATCAAAAAAACGCTTCGCGATAACAATCTCACCTTTACGAAACTGTTTACCGCGAAGCCGCATGTTTTTATCGGGAAGAATTCTCCTCTGGCAAAGAAACGCTTCCTTACCCTGAATGATCTGAAACCTTACCCCAGACTTTCCTATGAACAGGGAAGTCATAACTCTTTTTACTATTCCGAAGAGATCCTCAGTACCGTAGACTGTGACAAGGAACTCATCGTCTGTGACCGCGCCACCCTGTTCAATATGCTGATCGGTCTGAACGG
>CAMJAP010000183.1 GCA_946403625.1 uncultured Lachnospiraceae bacterium | reverse complement strand
GTCGTGAATAAGGGACTGTACAAGATCCTGTTCAAAAAAGCCAGGAATGTGGAACTGGAATGCTTTGAAGACAGCGAGTTTTATGATAAGTACACACTGGCGATGGAGAAAGCGGATGACCGGCTGATCGAAACCGTGCAGGCGCTGCTCAAAACCTTCTTCGGTGCCATTGCCAGCGTGTGCGCCTTTGTCTTTATGTATCAGGTGGATCCCATTTCGGTATTGTTTATCATCTTTCCGGTGATCGGCAATTTCATATTTAACCGAATGATCAGCCACTTGGATTATGCGAGAAACCAGGATATGGTGCCGCATAACCGCAGGATCGCCTATATCAACCGTGTGATGTATCTGCCGGAATACGCCAAGGAAATGCGACTGACGGATGTGTTCAAACTGATGCGCAGGCAATACCGTGAAGCCATCGAGGGGCTGGCGGATGTGACAAAGAAGTACACCAAAAAAGCGGTGGTGCTGCACTGGATGTATGTCATGTTCACCTTTACCTTTATCTTTGAAGGACTCTTGATCTACGGCGCTTACCGTACCCTGGTCAGCCACACCATGAGCCTGGCACAGCTGGCGGTCATCACCAGTATGATGGTATCCACCACCTGGATCCTGATCGGCTTTACGGAATCATTGACTGCACTGTTTAAGAACGGTCTGTTCATCGAATACTTAAGATCCTTCCTGGAATATAAGGAAAAGATTCCCGAGAACAGCGAAGGCGCAGATCCGGGCAAGCGGATCGAATCCATTGAGTTTCGGAATGTGTCCTTTTCCTATAAGGATAAGCAGGTGCTGAAAAACATCAATATGGAATTCCACGAGGGGCGCACCTATGCGATCGTCGGATACAATGGCGCGGGCAAGACCACGTTGATCAAGCTGCTGCTGCGTTTCTATGATCCGACGGAAGGTACCATCCTGTTGAACGGAAGAGACATCCGGGAATACGATCTGAAAAAATACCGTGCCCTGTTTGCGACGGCCTTTCAGGATCACCGTATGTTTTCTATGTCCGTGCTGGATAATGTGGTGATGGGAGAGGATATTCCGAAGGAGGATCAGGAAGAGCGGGTGACTGAGGCCTTGAAACTTTCCGGTGCCTACGACAAAGTGATGACCCTGAAGAAAGGCCTGCATACCACGCTGACCCACGAATTTGACAACGAAGGTGCGGTACTTTCCGGCGGTGAATTCCAAAAGATCGTGGTGGCGAGAGCCTTTGTCAAAGAGTGCCCGTTCAAGATCTTTGATGAGCCGTCCAGTGCGCTGGATCCCATTGCGGAGTCCACGCTGTTTGATAATATTTACGAATCGTGCAAAGACAATACGCTGGTGTTCATTTCGCACCGGCTGTCTTCCGTGCAGAATGCAGACTGGGTGTATCTGCTGGCAGACCATACCGTAAAGGAAGAAGGTTCCCACGCAAAGCTGATGGAACAGAACGGCATCTACGCGGATATGTACACCAAACAGGCCAGAAACTATCTGGCATTGTCCAAAGGAGGTGAAGTAGCGTGAAGCGGGTGATCGATAATCAGTTGTTTCTCTGGAAGCTATGTTTCAAAACGGCACCGGCCTATATGATCTATTTCCTGTACGACGGTTTCCGTTATCAGGGGATCATCTTTCTGGAGCACGTGCTGGGCATTCGGTATGTCCTGCACTGTGCGGAGTATCAGGAGCCCTTTAGCAAGGCGCTTCTGTACATCGGCATCATCCTGATCGTCAATATGCTGCAGATCATACCGGACGGTATGTTCATACACGGATGGACGTATCGGACCAAACCGAAACTGTATCAGGCTTTGAAAGAAAAGATGTATGAAAAAGCCGCCGAGATCGACTTATCCTGTTATGATGATCCGGACTACTACAACGATTTTGTGCTGGCGGTCGCCGAGGCGGAGAGCTCCATTGACCGTTTCCTTACGATGTGCAACCATATCGTGCAGGCACTGACCATCCTGTTTACGACCGGCGTGTTTTACCTGATGACGGATGCGGCGGGCGTGCTCTTTGTGATGGCGTCCTTTATCCTGCGATTCTTTGTGGCAAAGGTGATCAACAAGCTCAATTACAGCGTGCGCCTCAAAGTCAATCCCTTAGAGCGCAAGCGCAACTATGTGAGCCGTGTATTCTACTTAAATGATTATGCCAAGGAACTGCGCCTGCATCCGGCGGTGGGCGATCAGCTGGAAAAAGAGTTTGAAGAAGCCAATGACAGCATCTATGCGGAGCAGAAGAAGATCGGCGGGAAACGATCCTTCCTGGGATTTGTCCGGGACTATGCGGTGGGGGATTTCATTATTGACGGTCTCTACATCACCTACCTGGTTTACCAGGCGGCCGTGCTGCATACCATCGATTACAGCAATGCAGTGGTACTGTTTAACCGTACCGGCAGCCTGCGGCGCGGTATGACGGACCTGGCGGACATTTTCCCGCAGGCACAGGAGAACAGCCTGTATGTAGACAAGATCCGTGCCTTCCTGGCGTATGAGCCGAAGATCAAGGAGAAGGAAGGTGAGAAGGTACCGGAGGGTAATGCGGAGCTGGATCTGGAGCATATCAGCTTTAAATATAAAGAGGATATGGAAGAGACCTTAAAGGACATCACGCTGAAGGTAAAACCGGGAGAGAAGATCGCTATTGTCGGCTACAACGGTGCCGGCAAGACCACGCTGATCAAACTGCTGATGCGACTGTATGATCCCACCGGAGGAAAGATCCGCTACCACGGAAAAGACATCCGGGAGTTTCAGCCCTACGATTATCACGAACGGATCGGTGTGGTATTCCAGGATTATCAGATGTACGGCGCCAGTCTGAAGGAAAATGTGGTGATGGATTGCGCGAATGTGGCAGCTGACGGGCCGGTTCGTCAGGCGCTGGAAAGGGCCGGATTTAAGGAACGTCTGAGCAAACTGGAAAAAGGACTGGATACGCAGGTCACCACGGAATTTGACAAAGAGGGTATCAATTTTTCCGGAGGCGAGAGCCAGAAGGTGGCGATCTCCAGAGCGTTCTATAAGGATGCGGAAATCCTGATCATGGATGAGCCGTCCAGTGCGCTGGATCCCATTGCGGAGTACGAACTCAACAAGGCGATGGAGAGTGCGGCCAAAGGAAAGACCGTATTTTACATCTCGCACCGGCTTTCCACCACACGGGATGCCGACCGCATCATCTTACTGGAGAACGGACGCATCGAAGAGGAAGGAACCCACGAGAGTCTGTTAAAGAAGAACGGCAAGTATGCACAAATGTGGAAGGTGCAGGCCGGACGATACGAGAACAAATAAAAAAGCGGCAGCCGCGAGGCTGCCGT
>CAMJAP010000182.1 GCA_946403625.1 uncultured Lachnospiraceae bacterium | reverse complement strand
AAATATCACAGCTGATCTGTGCCTCTTCCTGCAGGGAGCAGTTTGCCAGCGTCACTGTCATCGCGTCCCCCTTCACCGTACAGGATGTAGAGATCATCGGAACATTCTTACCTTCCTTCAGGTTTTCGTTCTGGGAATAGCAATATACGCAGTCGCCGTCCTGATGCTCTTTGTACAGGTCAAATACATGATAGGTCGGCGTCTTCACCATCTTTTCACCTTCCGTCAGAATAATGGCCTGCAGCACATTCACAGCCTGCGCAATGTTTGCCATCTTTACTCGTTTGGAGTGACGGTTAAAGGTATTTAAGCTGATCGCAGCAACCAACGCATCCCGCATCGTATTCTGCTGATACAAAAAGCCCGGGTTGGTTCCCTTTTCCACTTCAAACCATGTGCCCCACTCATCCACGATCAGTGCTACCTCGCCCTTGGGATCGTAGCGGTTCATGATCTCGGTATGACGGGTCAACAGTTCATCCGTAAAATTGGTGGTGTTGAGCAACTCATAATAAGCATCGTCATCAAACTGCGTCGCGGATCCTCTGGTGTTCCAATCCGGAATGGAATAAAAATGCAATGCCAGCGCGTTTGCCCACCAGCTGCCGAGGTTCTTCAGATTTTTCATCATCACATCGGTCCAATTGTAATCCGATGCATTGGCTCCGCTGGCGATCGCATACAACTTATTGTCTCCGAAGTTTTTGCAGAAACTTCTGTACTGCTTATACTGGCCCGCATAATATTCCGGAGACATATTGCCGCCGCATCCCCAGTTTTCATTTCCGATGCCGAGATACTTTACCTTCCAGGGTTTCTCCTGTCCGTTTTTCCGGCGCAGATCCGCCATCGGGGATTTGCCGTCAAAGGTCATATACTCCACCCATTCGGACAGTTCTCTTACGGTACCGCTTCCGACATTGCCGGCGATGTACGGCTCACACCCTACCAGCTCGCAGAGTTCCAAAAACTCGTGGGTACCGAAACTGTTGTCTTCCGTCACGCCGCCCCAGTTGGTGTTGACCATGCAGGGCCGGTCTTCCTTCGGACCGATGCCGTCCTTCCAGTGATACTCATCCGCAAAACAGCCGCCCGGCCAGCGCAATACCGGCATACGGATATTTTTGAATGCATCTACCACATCCTTGCGGATACCGTGAATGTTCGGGATCTTCGACTCCTCTCCGACATAGATTCCCTCATAAACACATCTGCCCAGATGCTCCGAAAAGTGACCGTAGATCTCCGGATTTACATGTCCCAGTACATCCTTTGCATTGATCAGCGCTTTAAATTCTTTCATGCTTAACACTCCCTTCCTGGTGTTTTTTATTACTCCAAGAATATCCGCTTCCCTTTTCGGGCGCAATGCTTTATTCTATGATTATAGTGACTAATCCTATGATGATCCGGAGGTGAAAATATGTTTATCCTTCATAATATGGGAATTGATATCTGTCATGTAGGTGATTTTTGCATTGACCGCCCGAACGGAAGCGGTGACTGGCTGATGATCATTTTTAAAACACAGGCCCGTCTTACCCTGCATGGCGAAGAACGGATCGTGCCTTCGGAAAGTGCCGTGATCTTTCAAAAAGGCACTCCGCAGCTGTACAAAACGATCTGCGAAAACTATGTGAATCACTTTCTGCATTTTCGTTTCGACAAAAAAAGCGATGCGGAAGGCATCGTCTTTGATCAGCTGTTATATCCGAAAGATCTGTCCGAGGTCGAAAACCTGCTGCATATGATCGGCCGGGAAAGCATCTCCGACTCGCCCAACCGTGCAAACTATCTTTCCATGTTGATCCGTATGCTGCTGTTAAAACTCTCGGAACAGACACAGATCCCCGAACGGGATCGTATGAGTGAACACTCCCATAAACTATATCGTCTGCGGGCGGATCTGTACAACAATCCCGCCAAATACCATAGCGTCGCCCAGCTTGCCGAAGCGGTCGGCTTCTCCGGTTCCCATTTTCAGCAGCTCTACAAAAAAGAATTCGGGATACGCTGCTACGAAGATCTGTTGATCGCTCGTATCAAAACCGCGCAATACTATCTGGGGGAAACACAACTGAGCATTCACGAGATCGCGCAGCTCTGCGGTTACGAAAATGTCACCTGTTTTCTGCACCGCTTCAAAGCGCGGATCGGTATGACACCTACCGAATACCGTAACGCGGCCTCGCATTAACGCAGGTCGACTGCACTCTCCACACCCAGATAGCCGGGACCAAACATATCGATCAAAAGATCCGGCTGTATCTCACGGATCCAGTCCTTGGCAGAATCATTGGCCGACAGATACCGCAGGTCGATCAAATCGATGCTGCTGCACTGGCTGGCCAGAAATACCGATACCGGTACGGCTACGGAATCGCGGATGATCACCAGCTTCGGTCCGTTTGGATTTTTCCGGTTCGTGATCCGGATATGATCGTAGTCGCGATCCAGATAGGTGTAATACGCGTAATAATCAAAACTGTAATGTGCGACATTCTGATAGTTCACGAAGCAGTCTTCAAATGTCCCCTCTTTGTGGATGCCTTCCGAAGGTACATCCAGTGTGTAATCGGTATCGTAACGCGGCAGCCACAGATCGTAATCATCCAGCCCCGTATAATACCGCCCGGCCATTCTGCCATGGGTTCCCAAAAAGACCTGCTCATAGATCTTCTTTTCGTAGTTTTCTTCCAGCAAGGCTTCTTCCCGCTTTCCGCCATCCAGTCCGATGGTAAACATATAATCGGATAGTGTCTGATATGCCAGAAATGCCGCGTTGTTTTTCCAATGATGATCGCTGCGATAGTAATAGGAATACCACTCTCCGCCATCGGCCTCCAGGTGATCACGCATCGCGATGTGCGGGATATTCCGCTCTTCCAGAGCCGCCACCATATTGTAATATTTCTGATTGGCATAGCTGATCACACCATCCGGCAGGTCTTCTTCCGAACGCTCTTTGCTCGGTACTGCAACAAAGAGATACTCTGCGCCGATCTCCTGCGCAAACGCGTAGGCTTCTTCCGCTCCTGCAATGCCCGGTGTGATATCGCCGAACTGATCCGCCATCGTCGCCACACCGTTATCCAGCAGTGTCACATCTTCGTAAACCGTACTGCCGAACGCCAGTCGCTTGCCCATCGCTGCCTGCAAAGCGCCCCAGGCATTGATCGCATGGTCCTGCACCAGTTCCAGTTTCTCCAGACCTTTCCGGCGTCCGTCCGGCTCCAGACTGCGCACCATCTCCCAGAGATTCACAGCCGTAAAAAGAAAGATCACTGCCAGGAAAAATACCAATATGAACTTGTCTTCGGATTTTGTTTTTTTCATAATTATCCCAAAATATCAAAGTCTCTTGCCTTCCCCTCTCTGGGGGGAAGGTGCCCGAAGGGCGGATGAGGGGTATTTGTTTATCATCTGCAATTAAAAGTTAAAATAAATAAACGGACTATAGTTCCCCTTAATGATATATATAAT
>CAMJAP010000181.1 GCA_946403625.1 uncultured Lachnospiraceae bacterium | reverse complement strand
GCGAAAGCGGCAAATACGACGGCACTGTATTGATACGAATGTTTGAATACGGTGCTCAGATTGCGTTGGATACGAACCGGATCAAAAACGATGAGATCATTGTCGAGTTTCCAATTGGCTGTATCCTGATGCTGCGTAATGATGGGGATCCGCCGAAAGAGGCATTCATCACCATGCGAACCCCGGGCGGAGAAGTCAGTTATCCTATCAGAGTCGTACGGATGGCCGACCTTGATATTGATTATCTGTTTGATAACCGGCTGTATTTTCTTATCCCATTCTTTATCTTTAACATAGAGAAACAGTTCTCGAGTCTGGAAACAGATGCCGGACAATTAGCCGGATTTGGCAACTTTTATGCACAGGTCCTGGAACGGCTGGAGAAAGAAGAGCTGGAAGGGCGGTTGTCGGCATTTTCAAAAAGTGTTATAATTAGCTTAACACATAAAGTTGCATACAATTTAGCACGAAACAAGGAAAATATACAGGGAAAGGTGGATGAAGTTATGGGCGGACAGGTTATCGAATTAGATGTGATCAAAGCTCATCGCGAAGGTATTGCCGAAGGCATAGCTGAAGGCAGATCCGAAGGTGAAAAGACTGAGCGCGAAAACGGCATCCGGGTTTTTATAGAGGACAAAATAGAGGACGGAATTTCTACAGATATCATTCAACAGAAGCTGGAGAAACGGTATCATCTCAGCCCGGAAGAAGCACTCGAATACATCAAAAAATACGCAAACATAAGAACAGCATGAATAATGGGGGCTGTCGCATTAGATGATAAAAATCATCAAGGCGACAGCCCTTTTTTGAAATCTTACTTCGCACTTATATATTTGTCAAAGCTAAAGCATGTTACCTTATCAATTGCAGATTTGTGTTCACGAATACAATCGAATTTCTGATCTTTTAATGCTGTCATATCTTTCTTTGTTAATGTAAGTTCCATACAATAGAAATCCAATCTGGAAATATAATCCGCATATTCCATGATCTCCTCTTTCGAAATGATATTGCTTGCTTCAATGAGATCTACTATACTGTTATATTTCTCAAAAATACTTACCAGATCGCTTCCTAAAGTTACTTCTGTTTCCACAGGTTTCTCGGCCAATCCCAATACCCATGCCAGCACTCTGGCCTGTTCGCCCAAAAATGC
Organism: uncultured Lachnospiraceae bacterium; assembly: GCA_946403625.1. Taxonomy (GTDB): domain Bacteria; phylum Bacillota; class Clostridia; order Lachnospirales; family Lachnospiraceae; genus NK4A136. The sequence continues at coordinate 2,494 of CAMJAP010000181.1, read as the reverse complement.
AAATTCGTTTAATCTGTCTTCTCCGACATTTCCTTTTGATATTTCGGACAAAGCTGTCGCTAATTGATTCAGCTCAGGAGCATATTTCAATGCGAGCATCATAACATCTGCATCATCTACATCGCCCTTGCCATTCAATCTGTTGAACGATTTTCTTCCTACAAAAAAATCAAAGATCAAATGTAATACTAATTCCTGCTTTTCCTCTATTTCCACAACCGAATCAACCGGTACGAGTTTCAATTCTTTATAGGTGGGAAATCCCATTTTTTCCAGTTTATCACAATTCTTTTCGATTCTGGCAATGTCATTACCGGAATATTCTACATTGTCCGTATTAATTATACACTTTGCTCCAAAATGCTTTAATAGGATATTACCGTTTCCTTCTATTTCTTCCGTTTCTTTGTTCTTCTTGAAAATATCAAATAATCCCATTTGATCTTCTCTCCCTCATTTATAATCATTATTATACTTACGGTGGCAGACACCGCTGCCTTGCCTTTCGCCATCGCGAGTATATCAAAATCGGAAGCCTCTGTCAATTTAGACAGGTATTTTGATAAACTGCCTTTTACTTACAGTACTTCGCGGAGAATTCATCCAGTACACCTTTTAATCCGCTGTCCAGCAAAAAGCGTCCTTTATCCAGGATCTCTTTCGGAATCTCCCCGTAATATGCCTCTGCGATACCTCCGGCAATGGCTGCGATCGTATCACTGTCTCCACCCAATGAGATGGCTCTGCGGATACAGGCTTCATATCCATCTGTCTCCAAGAACGCCTCGATCGCCGGCGGTACGGAATAATTGGATCTCGAATCAAAAATATAAGTATCCCGAAGTTCTTCGATCGGAATAAACTTCATACGAAAATCTTTTTCCAACTTTCTTTTGATCTCGCCTTTCTCCATTCCTTTACGAGCCAAAAATACTGCGATCGCAACTGCCCTTGCGCATTGGATCGCTTCTTTGTTATGGTGGGTATAATAGCAGCTTTCCGATACCTGCTTTAAGATTTCTTTTTCATCATCAAACGCCCATCCGATCGCGGATACCCGCATAGATGCGCCGTTCCCGTAACTTTTCTGAATGGAGAGTTCGTTACTTTCTGCCCAGTCTTTGAACATCTGACCGAATCCCGCATTCGGATATCTCTTGTAAAATCCCTTAATATATGCCGCATAACATTTCCGTGGCGGAACACTTCCCATTTTCAGGATGCTTTCCGCGATCGCGCAGGTCAAAACGCTATCATCCGTAAAATGAGATTCTCTGCGAAACAGATCAAAATCTTCCGATTTGCAATTATGCAGTTCATACCATGATCCAATGATATCCCCGATCACCGCACCATACATAGTGTTTCCCCTCCTGTTTACAGATCAAAAATGCTCATCTGCGTATTTCGCTCCGGCAATGTCTGCATATAGGCAAAGCATTCGTCCGGCGTAGACATCATATGATGTTCTCTGCAGAGTTTACGAAAAACCGCCATCAGTTCTTTGGTTTTCGGACTGGGCAATTCATACGCATTGCCATATCTTTTGATGTATCGTTCTTTCATTCCCGGAAAATGTTTATCCAGTGCCGCGTAATAATATTCGCGATCGCCGTCACGCAAGGTCAGTCCCATCCCAAACAGCATCACACCGCGAACACCTACCCTTGCGCACTCTTTTAAGATCGCAGTAATATTTTCTTCCGTATCGTTAATGTACGGCAGGATCGGTGTGAGCCATACGATCGTAGGGATTCCCCGTTCCTGCATTTTTTCCAGCACTTCAATCCGGCGTTTCGTATTGCACACATTCGGCTCGAGAATGCTGCACAGCGCATCATCGTAAGTCGTCAGTGTGATCTCCACCACACACTTGGCGTTGCGGTTGATCTCCTCCAGCAGATCGATATCCTGCAGGATCCGATCCGACTTGGTCTGCACCGCCACACCGAAACCATACTTCCGTATGACTTCCAGACATTTCCTCGTCATTCGCAGCTGTTCTTCACAGTGCATATACGGATCCGACATCGCACCGGTTGCGATCATACACTTCTGTCGTTTCGAACGAAGCGCTTTCTCCAAAAGTTCCGGCGCATTCTGTTTTACTTCGATATCTTCAAACGGATGCGTGAACTGATAACACTTGCTTCTGCTGTCGCAATAAATACAACCATGCGTACATCCGCGATAAATATTCATCCCGTAATGTCCGCTGCTGCCGGTCAATATTCCTTTGGCATCTACAAAGTGCACCCGTTTTCTTTCCTTTCCGAAAAAACTCTATATAGATTTCAGCATCTCATCATAGACGCTTTCCCATTCTTCCACTTCCGTATCATGAACCAGCGCTTTCATTTTTTCAATCTGTGCAATAAACTCTTCTTTGCTGATCTCTTTTTCATAGTTATCGTCCGCAAAGAAATCATTTTCACACCATTCATACTTCTCATAAAATGTTTTCTCCGGAGTGATACCCCATTCGTACACCTCC
>CAMJAP010000180.1 GCA_946403625.1 uncultured Lachnospiraceae bacterium | reverse complement strand
AGAAGTGTCAGACCGGAATCGAACAGAAGCTGCAGATCCAGGTCAAACAGACGCGTATATTCTTGTGCATTAAGCAACATGTACAGTTCCATACTTGAATTCTCCTTCGCTCTCCTTACCTTACGGCATCAGCGGCTTAACGAATAACAGCAGCATTGCGATCAACAGACCGTACAGACCTGTGGTCTCGGCAACTGCCTGTCCCAAAAGCATGGTAGAAGTAACATCACCCTTTGCACCCGGGTTGCGGCCTACAGCAGCTGCTGCGTGACCTGCAGCGATACCCTGGCCTACACCGGGTCCGATACCTGCGATCACGGCCAAACCTGCACCAATTGCAGAGCAGCCCAAGATAAAGTTTTCATTAAACATGCCATCCATAAAAATCTTCCTCCTTATATGTTTGATGGTTTTGTTTTCTTAAAATACTAAATATTTATGCCTTCACCTCATCACCGACAGCATCGGAGATATAGGTCATGGTCAGCATACAGAATACATAGGTCTGGATCGCGCCCGAGAACATATCGAAGTATACGTGCAATACTGCCGGCCACGCATACGCAACCACTTTCAACAGACCATATACCAGCGCCATCATAACGGTACCGGACAATACGTTTGCGAACAAACGCAGGGACAACGAGATCGGCACCGCGAAATCACCGATCAGGTTGATCGGCAGCCAGAACGGCCACGGATCGCACAAGCCCTTCAATACGCCGATCGGCTTCTGGTATTTGAATTTACATACGGTGATCAGTGTAAATGTGAGTACGCCCAGCGGGAAGGTTACGCCGTAATCTGCCGTCGGCGGTCTCAATCCGAACAGACCGGAAATATTACTGAACAGAATGAAGATAAAGATCGTTCCGATATAGTTGCGGAACTTGTATGCGCTCCATCCCATAGTAGAGCTGACCATCTTGTCCAACAGTTCCACGATCAGTTCCACGATGTTTTGGAATACGCCGGGTACATCCGCCCCTTTCTTGATAGCACCTTTTGCAAAGAACGAAAAAATGATCAGTGTGAGTAACACGATCAATGTGCAGATGTGTGAAGTGGTGATCCAAAGGGTATGATCTCCGATCTGAAAGGAGAAAATGCCTTCGATCATAAATCCCAGATCTTCCGATGATAAGAGCATGCCAGTTCCCATATTGTCAGAACCTTCCTATATCTGAATTTTTATCCGAATCGTCTTAAACTGCCGCAGCTTTTATTTTGCTTCCCCTGTCGGCGCATCCGCTTTCGGTTTTCCGTACAACCGGTCCTGCTCCTCCGTCGATACCATCTCCCGAAAGAACGGTTCCGTTCCGCATACTTTTTCCGAAATCTTATGCGTATAAGGCTCTATATAAGCCGCCAGTTTCAAACTCATCAGTCCGGCAAAGATCGTGATCGGATCTGCCTTCCCGCTCACCGCCGCCAGGATCATCACCAGCGCCGCGGTAAAATATCTCAGCAGATATCCCAGACGCATTGTCTTTTCCGCGCCCGCTTCTCCGGCTCCCAGCGCCTTTCCGATGGTGTACTCCATATGCGCCGCCATCAGTCCCGCACCGATCAGCCCGATCAACAATCCGATGCTGCGATACAATTTATTGTCAAATGCCAGAAGTAATACTGCTTCTATCACAACGCCCCAGAGCAGGATACCGATCCACAACTCCACCAGCGTATAGTGTTCGATCCACTTTTCTTTCATGAAAATTTACTTTTCGTCTTCCTGTGTCGTCTGTCCGTCACCGGAAGTTTCCGAAACATCCATCGTCTTTGCCGGGGGATTATTAAAATACCGTTTGGCAAACACATACACATTGCGAACTCCCGCGATCGCGCCGACAAAAAACAATACAACCGTCCAATAGGACGTTCCGAAATGCTTGTCCAGCAACCTCCCGCCAAAGAAACAAAGGAAGATCGGAACCAGCATATTGATCCCAAACTGAGAGATCATACTGAGCAGCCGCACGGTCTGCTTTTTTTCATCCTGCTTTTTGGCTTTTCTCTCCTCCGAGATATACAACCCAGTTCCTCTCAATATCCATCCGGGCATAGCAAACCCACAATAGTGTTATTATATCGTTTATTACCAAAATTGTCTATACCCGTTTTCAAATCCGCAGGGTTCTCACAACACAAAAAAAGCCGTATCCTTTCGGATACGGCTCATCGATCGCTTCTCTTAGGATCAATCTGCTACATACGGCATCAGTGCGATGTGACGCGCACGCTTGATTGCCAGTGTGAGTGCACGCTGATGCTTTGCACAGCAGCCGGTCACACGTCTCGGCAGGATCTTACCACGCTCGGATACATACTTCTTCAACTTAGCGGTATCCTTGTAGCTGATCTCATTATCCTTGCCACAGAACACACAAACCTTTTTACGTCTGCGGATACCTGTGGTATTGCGTCTCTTCGGCGCTTCGCCTCTGTCAGACTCTTTATTGAATGCCATGATCTTCATCCTTTCCTATTCATGTACAGCGTCTTACTTAGTTTCCGAACGGAATCTCATCATCAATGCCATCCGGAATGTTCATAAACCCTTCATCTGCTCCCGAAGGTGCTACGCTCGGTCTGGAATAATCACCGCCGCCCTGACTGCCGGATGCGTTTTTGCTCTCTGCAAACTCCTGATCCTCAACAATCACATCGGTGGTATAAACTTTCTGACCTTCCTTGTTGGTATAACTGCCGGTCTGAATTCTACCGGATACCGCGATCTTGATCCCCTTGTGGAAATACTTCTCTGCAAACTCACCTGCCTTGCCGAATGCAGTACAGTTGATAAAATCTGCAGTCTGCTGATCTCCGCCCGCATTGGAACGGCCGTTACGCCGATCTACTGCCAGGGTGTACTTTGCGATCGCCATAGAACCATTAGCGCTCTGTGAATATCTGACTTCCGGGTCTCTTGTAAGACGTCCCATCAATATAACTTTGTTCATTTAATCAATCCTTCTTTCTTTATGCCTCGTCCTGTCTAACGCATAAATAACGGATTACATTCTCCATCAGTCGAACATGATTCTCAACTTCCAGCGGAGTAGTGCTGTCCGCATCGAAGTGGATGAAATAGTAGTAAGCTTCTTTATTGTTCTGAATCTCATAAGCAAGCTTCTTCTTGTCGCCGCCTTCAACATCTGTAATCGTACCACCGAATCTCTCGATGTACCCCTTACATTTGTCGACGGTAGCATTTCTCTCTTCCTCTTCGAGTTTAGCGCTGACAACAACGGCTAATTCGTATTTGTTCATGCTACTCTTTACCTCCTTTTGGTCTGGCACGGTGTTTCCCACCTGCCGAATGGCCCCTCCCTAACGAGGAGCAAGGATATTCACGGAGTTTTATCTTAACACGCCCCCGGGTGTTTTGCAAGTGAAATTTTCCCTTTTTCAAAAATAGTGCCGCCTGCTTTTTTCTCCACAAGATGTGGTATCGGCCCTCGCTTTTGTGTATATATTATATTAAATTTCTGTAAATTATCTTATAATTTGTGGATAATGGACGATATATATGATAGAATAATTCCATAAACATATAAATGTATATACATATTTAAAAGGCAAAGCAGTAGAAATTCTGTGACGCAAAACTATAGGGCCTGTGAAATGGCAGCCAGTTGCAATTTGTACGAATCCAATCCACTTTGCCGAACAAAGTGGATTTTTGCATTTATATCGTCCGCTTGGGAACGACAGGAGGGGAGAGCTATGAAGAGACAGAGAAGAAACAACAAAGGTTTATCA
>CAMJAP010000179.1 GCA_946403625.1 uncultured Lachnospiraceae bacterium | reverse complement strand
AGGGCAGGATGCCGGATAACGTCCGGTGGAGGCGACTCCCAGGCCAGTGCAACAGAAATGATACAGCCGCTTTGGCGGCAATGGTGAAATGGCAGTGTAAGAGACTACCGCCCCTCAGGTAACTGAGGGGGCAGATGTAAACCCCATCCGAAGCAAGACCAAACGCAAAGCGATACGCTTGCCCGGCGTGCTTTCAGGTAGGTCGCTTGAGCCGTGTGGTAACATACGGTCTAGAAAGATGATCATCCCGGTCCGCAAGGACTACGACATAACCCGGCTTACAGTCTTTCTTGGTATTTTATAATGAAATGCAGTTTTCATATCTGCAACAGATCGTCGGAACCGTGGAAGTTTCGGCGATTTTTGTTTTTTTTGAGAAAACTATAGATTTTTGTTGCAACCTGCTATATACTGATATAAGTTGACATAATTTTATTAACATAATGTCATAACCATAGGGAGAGAAAAAGTAAGGAGGAAATGAAGAGTATGCACAAAACAACGAAAAAAACGAACATTCATGTGCAGAATCTGCTTCGCAGAGCAATCACATTGCTCTTGGTGATGGGGCTTTATGTCAATCTGTTTGACGGCTTCTTTACCTTGCAGGCGCAGGCAGCGGATCCTGTTGTTGAGGGGACAGTGGAAAAGGACTCCACGGACGACCTGCTGAAACTGAACACAGTTGCAGGCGTGATGCTGATCAAGATCGACAGCGATTGCAAGATCACCGGTGCCGGCGTGCTGATGTCCGGTATGAAGGTAAAGGTCAGCTACATTTACGGAAACGACAAGTATCTGCACACCAAATATATCGAGGCTGCTTCCGGAACCACTTGGGGAGCAACGATCAATACCGCCAATACCGTAACCTTTACCGGTAAGATCCTGGAAGGTTCGGATCAGAGCGCGATCAAGATCGACTATAACGGAAGCGCACTGAAGATCCGTCTGGATTCCACCACGGTATACGAGAACTTCCGCATCCTGCAGCAGGATCGTACCGTGAATGTTACCGTAGCACAGGGTTCCGACGCATATCTTCACGCAGTCAAGATCAATACCCAGGCAGTACAGAGCAGCAGCGCTCTGATGGGGACGGTAGATAAGACTCCGGACGGCAAGACCGTGGCAACCGTAAACGGAACCGTTCAGGAAGGCTGCACGGACGAGATGTTCTGCCTGAAAGTCAGCGGCAACATTATGAAGATCAAGATCGACAAGGCTACGGATCTGAGCCTGATCCATGCACTGATCCCGGGTACCAACATTACGGCAGCGGTTTATACCGGCGATGACAAGTATCTGCACGCATACAAACTGGCCGGCTCCATCGCACTGCAGAATACCGCAGTACGCGATACCAGCGCTTCCATTACCGTAACCGGAACCGTACAGAAGAACACAACGGACAATATCCTGTATCTGTACACCAACGGCGGTAACATGATCATCAAGCTGGATACCGATACCAACATCAATAACAACGGTCTGCTGATCCTGGACAAAAAGGTGAATGTAACCGTACAGCGCGGATCGGATGCGTATCTGCACGCGGTATCCATCTCGGCGGACAATTCCAACGGAACGGTGATTGGCAATGTATTGCAGATGTCCGATACCACACAGAAGACCTCCCAGGATATGAAGGTGGAAGGTATCGTAAAGAAAGATTCCAACAACGCAGTACTGCAGCTCAGCTCCAGCGGCGGCGATATGACGATCCGTATCGATGCCAATACGGTTTGGACCGACAGCAAGGCAGTACAGGCAGACCAGAAGATCACGGCAGTGGTTTATTGCGGCACAGACAAGTATCTGCACGCAGCAAGCGTAACCTCCAAACTGGATGCTTCTCCGGCAACGACACTGAACGGTGCTTCTCAGGTAGCATTCAGCGGAACGATCAAAAAGATCGACGGATACACCATTACGCTGAAGACAAGCGAAGGCGATCAGATCTTCCGTTTTGACAATTCTTCGGACTTCACAGGTTTCCGTCTGCTGCAGGGCGACAGAAACGTGACCATCATCGGTGTGACCGGTGCAGACGGCTACTGGCATGTAAAATCGATCAGCGGCTGATCCGAAATGATTTCACATATAAGACCTTCCTTTTTCCGGGGAAGGTCTTATTTTTTTATTGTTTTTATATTGACTTAAATTTACTTAAATGCTAAACTGAGATAAAGTAATGCGAATGGCATAGCCAAAAGGGTGAATTCATGGAAGCAAACAACGAATTGATCTTTTTAAAACCGATTTTGAAAGAGCGCATCTGGGGCGGTAATCGTCTGCGAAGCGAGTGGGGATACGAAAGTGATCTGCCGGGAGCTTTGGGCGAGTGCTGGGCCATATCCTGCAATGCGCAGGCGGATTGTGAGATCACGGCGGGCGTGTTCCGGGGAAAACATCTTTCGGAACTGTGGAAGGAACGACCGGAGATCTTTGGCGCAAAGCCCGGAGAAGCGTTTCCGTTCCTGGTCAAGATCATCGATGCCGGGGCGGATCTGTCCGTGCAGGTGCATCCGGACGATGCCTATGCGAAAGCACACGGTGCGGAAGCCGGCAAATGGGAATGCTGGTATATCCTGGATTGCCCCGAACACGCAGAGCTGATCGTCGGGAGCAATGCCAAGACCCGGGAAGAACTGGCGCAGATGGTGAAGGCCGGGGAATGGGGGCGGCTGCTGGGGCGCGTGCCGATCCGAAAAGGGGATTTTCTGAAGGTGGATCCGGGAACGCTCCACGCGATCACGGCAGGCGTGGAACTGCTGGAGGTGCAGCAGAACAGCGATATCACCTACCGGATCTATGATTATGACCGGAAACAGAACGGAAAGGCCAGGGAACTGCATTTAAAAGACGGTCTGGAAGTAACAAAGGTGCCGTATCGGATCCGTGAAGCGGATGTGATCCATACCGATGACATCGAAAATAAGCCGCAGCTGCTGGCGGCGACCGAAACCTACCGGATGTGGACGATCGCAGTGAACGGAAACTGTGATCCGGAAATGAACGGGGACACTTATTTGCTGGGAAGCGTGCTGGAAGGCAGCGGAGCGATCAACGGGCATCCGGTACGGAAAGGAATGCACTTTATCGCCCCGAAAGGATACGAAATGAGCCGCCTGGAAGGGACGATGCGGATCGCACTGGTGGCACCGGCGGTAAGTTGCGTATAAGATACAAGGAAAGACTTGTGCAAAGAGAAATACCAGGTTATAATGCAAGTAATTAAGTTAAAAAAATGGAAATTTTACTATAATTCTATAATTTCGGAAGGAGACTGTATTATGGGGATGATCGCAGAGATCAAAAAGGAATTAACGGAAAACATCATACCGTTTTGGAAGAATTTGCGGGATGATGAATTCGGCGGTTACTACGGCTATTTATCCTATGGCCTGGAACTGGACAAAAAAGCAGAGAAAGGATGCATCTTGAATAACCGTATCGTCTGGTTCTTTTCCAACGCGTATACGCTTTTGAAAGATCCGACACTGCTGGAGGAGGCAAAGCACGGATATGCGTTCCTGCGTGATCACTGTCTGGACAAAGAAAACGGCGGCGTATACTGGTCGATGACCTATGACGGGCAGCCGGCGGATACCACCAAGCATACCTACAATCAGGCGTTCTGTATTTATGCGTTGTCCTCCTATTATGAGGCCAGCGGAGACAAAGAAGCACTGGATGCGGCCTATGGGCTGTATCACGTGATCGAGGAAAAATGCCGGGACAAGGACGGCTACCGTGAGGCATACAGCCGTGA
>CAMJAP010000178.1 GCA_946403625.1 uncultured Lachnospiraceae bacterium | reverse complement strand
CTGTTGCACTGGCCTGGGAGTCGCCTCCACCGGACGTTATCCGGCATCCTGCCCTGTGAAGCCCGGACTTTCCTCGTTGCACCGAAGTGCCCCGCGACCATCCGTCTTTCTTGGTATATATAAACGATTCAATTATCTCCGAAATATCGAGAACACCTTATCCGGTGCTTCGCGCCAACTTCCCTCCAAGGAAGGCAGATGTGTTATACATTAAAGCACGAACCGCCGACAAATTCGCGTACGATGGAATTGTTCGGCAGATGCTCGCTGCTCACGCCCAGGAAGTATTCCAGGAATTTGAGCATACGCTTTGCCTCGTAATACTCCGGCTCGTCCGGCTGTACCGAGAACAGCAGCGGTTCCGCAAACTGCTTGAGTACTGCCAGCTCGTAGATCAATGCGGAGTTAAAGGTTGCATCCGCACTCTCCTGGAACGGGAAGATATTCTCCTCCTCGCCCTGGCGTACCGACGGCCACATACCGATCGTTCTCTGTGCCGAAGCCCCTCTGGTCCGGGCATCGCGCACCATTCTGCGCAGCAGTCGTCCGTCCGTGGTCGGGATGCGGTTGTGCTCGTCAATGTTCAGACTGGTCAGCGCCGAGATGTAGATCTTGTATTTGCTCTCCACCGGCAGCGCGTGACTCATCTTGTCGTTCAGGCCGTGGATACCCTCGATCACCAGAATGTCGTCTTTACCGAGGGTCTTTTTGTTCCCCTTGTACTCTCTGGTGCCGGTGATAAAGTTGAAGGTCGGCAGTTCGACCGTCTCGCCGTTTAACAGCGCCACCATATCTTTATTGAAGAGTTCCACATCGATGGCTTCCAGACATTCAAAGTTGTAACTGCCGTCCGGATGCTTCGGCGTATCCACGCGGTTCTTGAAGTAATCATCTACGCCGATCGGATGCGGACGCAATCCGTAGGAAGCCAGCTGCACCGAAAGCCGGTGTGAAAAAGTGGTCTTTCCGGAAGAAGACGGGCCTGCGATCATAACAAACTTCACGCCGCCACGCTCTACGATCTCTTTGGCGATCTCACCGATGCGCCGCTCCTGCAATGCTTCCTGCAACAGGATCAGATCGCTGATGCGTCCGTTGCAGATGCACTCGTTCAGATCGCCGACCGTATCCACACCGAGTTTTGCCCCCCAGTCATCTGCGGTCTTTAATGCGCCGAAGAGTTTTTTGCGCGGAACGAATTCATCCAGCTGATCCGGATTTGCCGTGGTCGGCAGCACCAGCATAAAGCCTTCCTCGTACGGTTCCAGCGCAAACTGCTGAATATAGGAAGTATCCGGCAGCATATAGCCGTAGTAATAGTCACGATAGCCGTCCAGCTCATATACATTTACGGAAGATCCGCGACGGAAACGGAACAGCCGGTCCTTATCCTTCATCCCGGCTTCGGCAAACATCTTTCTTGCCTCGTCGGTCGGTACGGATGTCTTGCTGATCACCAGCTTGGCATCCACCAGTTCACGCATCCGTGCATCCAGCTTCTTTAAAAACTCCGCATCCACTTTCAATCCGCCTTTGGGGCTGATGTAATAACCGTTACCGATCGCAAATTCTACCTTCGCCTGCTTGCTCTTGTCATGCCCGCAGATATCATCGATCGCCTTGACCATGATCAGGATCGCGGTACGCACATAGGACTTGTGTCCGCTGGATCGCTTCACGGTGATGAATTCCAGCTCCGCATCCTTCTTGGCAGTCTTGTTCAGCTCACGGATCTTGCCGTTTTCCAGCACCAGCGCGATCTGTGCATCGTAGTCCTTCTGATAGCGCTTTGCCAATTCCTCAAAACGGGTGCCGCGCTCCACTTTGATCTCTTCCGTGTTGTCTTTTTTGATCTTTAATGTAACCTCTGCCATACCCCAATACCTCCATAAATCGTAATTTTGTGAAACACCTCATCCGGCGCTTCGCGCCACCTTCCCCTCAAGGGGAAGGCAAGAATCTAGATTACTATAAAGGGTTCCTTCTGCGAAGCGCTGTGGACTTCCAGGTCCGGGAAGCGGCTGCGCAAAAAATCTTTCATATATTTTACAAATAACTTTTCGATGCCGTAATGTCCGCCATCAATAATGGTAAGCCCTGCCGCATCGGCATCGATACCGTCGTGATGTCCGATATCTCCGGTGATGAGTACCTCCGCGCCGGCTTTCAGCGCGTACTCGATCATACTTTTTCCGGATCCCGGGGATACGGCCACTTTGCGAACCCTGCGTGTCAGATCTCCGAATACATTCACGTGATCCAGAAGAAACACTTCCTTCACCAGTTCAGCACAGTCCTGTACACTCATCTCCTGCGGAAGCATTCCCACACGACCGATGCCCTCCTTCGAGATCGTATCCTCATAGGTCACTTCCAGCACTTCGCGATCCGACAGTCCCAACCGGTCCGCTGCTTCGTCTGCCATACCCATCACATCAAAATTGGTGTGCATCGCATAGCAGGCCACATCCGCGCCGATCAGTTTGAGCAACCGTCTGCCCACGATATCCTCTTCCGTGATATGTGATATGGACGGAAAGATCAGCGGATGGTGAGTCAGTAACAGATCCGCCTCCGAAAGGACGGCTTCCTCCACCACTTCGTCCGTGGCATCCACCGAAAGCAGGATACTCCGGACTTCCTTTTTGTTTCTGCCGCACATCAGACCACTGTTGTCCCATTTCTCCGCAAATGACGGCGGTGACAGCTGTTCCAGTTCTTCGATGATCTCGCCAAGTGTCATAGAGATTCCTCCGTTAGCGCTAGGTGCTATAATAGGAAATTGCCTCTTGTATCAGTTGTCGTTCCTGTAGCAGTTCTTCGGTTCTTTGTTCCCGTCTGGCATCGCTGCCCTGCTGCTGTGCCCGTCTCAATTGTTCCAATGCCTCGGTGACAAAGCGTTCCCGCTGTGCCAGATAATCCCGCAGTACCGGGTGTTTCTCTGCCAGCAGCTCTCCGCCGAACGCATCTGCCAGTTCCATAGGGATATCTTTGGTATCTGCCTTTTGCCCGGCTTCCGGTACTACCCGCATCATGGGATAATACTTGCCGTCCTCGCAGATCATATCCTCTGCCTCGATCGCAAAACCGTTCTCCCGAAGCCACTGCCGAAAATCCCTGATATCCGATTGCGGCTGCAGGATCAACTGCCGCATCTGCCGCACCTTGTCGATATCCTGCACCAGGATCTTCTGCATCAGCAGTCCGCCCATACCGGCACAGATCATCGCATCCGCTTCTCCGGCCTGCATCGCCCGCAAACCGTCCGAGATCCGGCAGGTAATACGCTCCGCCAGTCCCGCTTCCGCGATATGCTCTTTAGCTGCTGCCAGCGGTCCTTCCCGCAGATCCATCGCCAGCATACGCGCAAAACGCTCTTCCTGGATCAGACGGATGGACAGATATCCGTGGTCACAACCGACATCGGCACCGCACCCGCCTGTGAGACACAGACGGGTCAGTGCTTCCAATCGTTTTGAAATCCTGATCATTACTCGAGATAATCCTTAATGCGTTTGCTTCTGGTCGGATGACGCAGCTTCCGGAGTGCCTTTGCCTCGATCTGACGGATACGCTCACGGGTAACGTTAAACTCTTTACCTACCTCTTCCAGCGTACGGGCTCTGCCGTCGATCAGACCAAAACGCAGGGTCAGTACCTTACGCTCTCTGTCGGTTAAGGTATCCAGGATCTCATCGAGCTGTTCGCGCAGCATGGTAAATGCTGCTGCATCCGCCGGTACCGGCATATTGTCGTCCGGGATGAAATCACCCAAGTGGCTGTCTTCCTCTTCACCGATCGGGGTCTCCAGGGATACCGGCTCCTGGGAGATCTTTAAGATCTCACGCACACGATCTTCCGGCATATCCATACGCTCTGCGATCTCGGACGGAGACGGCTCGCGTCCCAGTTCCTGCAGCAGCTGACGGTTGATACGGATGATCTTGTTGATCGTCTCTACCATATGTACCGGGATACGGATGGTTCTTGCCTG
>CAMJAP010000177.1 GCA_946403625.1 uncultured Lachnospiraceae bacterium | reverse complement strand
TATAATAGTTGCAATCGTATACAGTATCTATCTTGGCAGGCTTAAATCGCCTAAGATATCCTGCTGTTCTATGAAGGAAGGAACGGAAACATAGGCGTAAAGAGAAGGATATCATCTTCCGGGAAGCTTATGGAAAAAGGTGATCGGAATAGTGTCGGAGGGACCAACCGACCATATGGTTTTAAAGGCAGTCATTGACAGGATCACTGGTGAAGAGAATCGATATTTATCTCTGCAGCCAGAGCCGGATATGATGGGGCGTTTTGGCAACGGATGGAAAGGCGTCTGGAGATGGTGTAAGCATATTCTGTCATGCATATAGAAGATGAGTCATATCGCAAGGTTCAGCTGGTAGGCTTCGGTACCTTCGAAACTTCCAAGAGAGCAGCACGCAAGGGCAAGAACCCTGCAACCGGCGAGGCTATCAAGATTCCCGCAGTTACCGTTCCTAAGTTCAAGGCTGGTAAGGCACTGAAGGATCTGGTAAACGGCGCTAAGAAGTAATCTGGATCACAAAAAGATTATTTTGGGCTGGTCGAAAGACCCGGGTCCACCAATGGCGGGTAAGACACCCGCCATTTTTCGAAGGATAAGAACAGTTATAGGAATTGCAAGCATGATTAGAGTAAATATACACACGATATGACACTGTGTGTATATTTACTCTAATTTCATGCTTGATTTTCTGGTGGCGGATGGCATAATTGAAGTAAATATACACACCAAATGATATTGTGTGAGTAATTACTTTAATGAGGACGAAAAAATGCTTTTGACCTATCAGGAATGCGTGGGTAAATATGGCAGCGATTACAGGTTGAAGAAGGAAATCGCAAGCGGAAACCTCTTTTTGAAAGAAAAGGGGATTTATTCCACTATGCGCAATACATCTGAGATTGAAGTGCTTTTGCGGAAGTATCCCAAGGCGGTTTGTACGGGAAAAAGTGCGTTTTATTATCATTCTCTGACGGATGTGATCCCGGAGCATTATTATCTGGCTACCAGACGTACGGATACCAGGATCGGGGACGCGCGGGTTATACAGTCTTTTTTGAAAGAAGAGATCTTTGAACCGGGGATTATTGAGATGAAATATAATAATGCCACGATCCGTATATATGACCTGGAGCGTATGCTGATCGAGCTGATGAGGTTTAAGACGAAGCTCTCAAAGGATTATTATAAAGAGATCGTTCAGAATTACCGAAAGATGTCTTTTGAACTGGATTTTGGCTTGGTTGAAGATTATGCATCCATGTTCCGTGGAAGTAAAAAACTGATGGATATGATAGAGGCGGAGGTATTATGATGAACTTATTATGATGAACTTATTATGGTAAAGCATCTCTAAGAGAGGTATACTATACTTATCAGTGAGCGAGAATAAATCAAACGGTATTATTGATTTTTGAAAGGAGAGATGGAAATGACTAACGCACAGGCTTGGGATTACGCAGTAGGTATGATAAAGGTTGACGGATTGGAGCCTACGGAAGAATTTAAGGAGTATATTGAAAAAGAAAAACGTGGCGAAGTTACTATGGAGGATATCAAGGAATATCTTGATAAGAAATATAAGGTGAAAGAGGAAGCTACCGCATGAGAGATGCGTACCTTTATGAGGATTGTGATGTCCTAAAAAACCTGCTGGGAATAAAGGATAAGAAACTGTTGGACGAAGCGGAGGCAGAGTATGTTGTTATGCGCCTTAAGGAAGTGGCACTTACGCCATTACCGGGCGATTACGGCTATAATCATTTGATGCAGATGCACCACTATATCTTCCAGGATCTCTTTGAGTGGGCAGGACAGCAGCGTAAACTGAACATCTATAAAGAGGAGCCGGTGTTGGGTGGTTTATCCATCGATTACTCTGATGTTTTTGATATCCCGGCCGATGCCAGCCATGTCTTAACCCAAATGGTAAAGAAGCCATGGCAGGATATGGATCTGCGTGAATCTGCTGTGGAGTTTTCGGAATCACTTGCGAAACTGTGGAGAGTGCATCCGTTCAGAGAGGGAAATACGCGAACTACGGTAACTTTCTGCTGCCAATATGCAGATACTGTCGGATTATGGCCGGACAGAGAACTGTTTGAGAATAATGCGCAGTATGTCCGGACGGCTATGGTGGCATATAATGCCATATTTGATGATATTGGGGATAAATCCAAACCTGAGTATCTGATCAAGTTTGTTGAGGATGCAATTCGGAGGGGGAGAGAGAAGAGTGGATCTGCTTGATCACCTTTAATTTTGGAAGGACTAATGGAAATATGAATATGAAAACACTTGGCATCATTATACTTGTCTTAGCGGTAATAATACTATTGATAGGCATAATTTCACCGCTCAACATTTTTGTTTGTGCCCTGTTCGCTGCATTATTCTTCCTGCTTGGGGGGATAATCATAAAAAAACATCGATAACGCGACATGTTAGTAACTGAAGTCAAGGCACACATTTAATGCTGGTCTAAAAGTGCATGCAAATTTAACATTTAGACCACTAATTGTTGACGAAACATTTTTTTTGGTATAGTTGGAAATCAAGTATTGCTTGATGACTTATTCAAAGAATAATACGATTGTATTAAGGGTCTAAATACGCGTGTATAAATCGGATTTAGACCCTTATTATATAGTGGCTAATAGTTTAAATATAATGATAACGTGCTAACGACCACAACATAGTATTGGCCAATAGTCCTCTAAAAGTGAGAATGAATTTAAGATTTAGAGGAAAAACGAATTGACATATAAGCGGTAATTTATTCAAAGATTGGTGATTGGATTATTCCTCTAAGATCGGTGATGGCAGATATACAAAATACGTTTGGAGTAGAAACCGGGAATGAAGGAATAAAGTTTTTTGAACCGTGCTTAATGGAGGGAACCATATGCTTAGCGAAAGAGAAGAACGATGGAACAACTTTATATCTGATGTGTGTAACAGAGATGAATCCACATTGTCTGACATTCAGAAAAAAGCGGTCTTATGCTTTTGGTATGATGCTGAAATGAACAGTGGTGGATTTTGCGGATATCAGGATAATTATCAGGATACAGATCTTAAAGAACTCGAGAGTGCTCTACGGGAAATAGCAAATGATTCTGTTGCGGATAATCTGTGTAAGGCAATCAGTGACGGCGAAGATGATGACTGGCAGGAAACCGATATGGCTTTTTATCAATTCGAACCTTCTCTTACTACCTTCATTGAGGAGTATGTAGAAGCAAACAAAGATGTGATATTTGATTGAGCGACACGGCAAACCGGGGGCAGAAAGAGGAGATTATGAAAAAGATAGCAGGAATCGTTTTATTAGTCGTAGGTGTACTGGCGACTGTTGTTGGAGGGTTAACATTCTACAAAATCGGATCGTATGTACCGCCTAAAGCATCGATCATTGGCGGAGCGGATGGCCCGACGGCAGTTTTTCTGGCCGGCAGGATTGGACTGCCGGTATACGGAACAATCGCTGGCGGTGTTGTTCTAATGATTGTAGGAATACTATTGCTTATTTACAGAAAAGACAAAGAACAGTGACTCATGGATTTTTGCATCCGGGGGCAGTCACTGTTGATGCGGAAGAGAGGGACAGATGATCGTAATAATTGATGCCGATTACAACGAAGAGATCGGAAAAGCACACATAGCGGGCATTGTTGCCGAAACCATTTTTGATGAAAAGGAAAAGATGGTTGTTACGGCGATATCCGATGAGATCGGCGAATATATTCCGGGGCAGTTTTACAAAAGGGAATTGAAAAGTGTCGAGCTGATCATCGCGCGGCTTGAGGTTTCTCAGATCGAACTGATCGTTGTAGACGGATACGCAGACTTCGGAACAGATAAGCTTGCACTGGGGGCTTATGTTTTTGAAAAGTACAGGATACCGGTGATCGGGATCGGAAAGAACAAGTACGAAGGATGCAAAGTACCGGAGACGGAAGTATACCGCGGAGACAGTAAAAAACCTTTGTATGTGACCTGCAAAGGGATACCGCTTGCAGAAGCGAAAGAAATGGTTGAAAAGATGGCGGGAGAGTATCGATTACCGTATCTGGTAAAATATGCAGACAGTAAAGCCAGAGATTGGAGCATATGATCCGGTAATAGAAACAGACCGAAGCTA
>CAMJAP010000176.1 GCA_946403625.1 uncultured Lachnospiraceae bacterium | reverse complement strand
GAACCAAATGAATTCTATTTGTTCTTAATGTATTCTGTAAGCTTCCGGGTATAAACTACAGCATCTTTCTTCATGATAGTATTATCGATAAGAACGGATACGATATACATTACCGCAATTATAGTCAAAAATATGATCCATGTCTATTGACAAATTTCGACCCAAATGGCTGGTGTTTGATTTCTCAATATGTTATAGTAGAATTTCCCAAACACTGTTTACGGAATTTACAGATCAGAAATCCCAAACAATGTTTGGGAAATTGAAAAAGGAGAAGTTTTATATATGAGTATATAAAGAATAGTGAGACTATGGAGAAGTTCAAAACACCGGAAATTGGTCCGTGGATCAAAGAAGAACACAAACAAGAATGGAACCGCTTGAAATATAATCTTGCAAGTATCAATTGGTGTGGAACTAACACAGCAGAACAATTACTATAGGAGTCAAAGAATTGAAACATTCAAAATTTTGAAGATTCTCTGTAACATAGTAAAAGGAGAAAACGATTATGTTATTTCAAAAGAAAGTAGAAGCAGAAGTAGTGAGCAAAAACGTAGAAGAATTGGAAGATCCACCGGCATTAGAGGCTTCAGGGGCATATTCCGTGGTGGCAATGGCTGCGATGCAGGATGAAAGCAGGTCTATGTGGAGGCGGACTACACTTTATCATGTTTCGTTTTCAATTGATGGAAAAACAAAGGAGTTTCGGGTTGATCGTAATGAATATGATATTCTGAAGATTGGAGACAAGGGAATGATAGAATATTCGGGGAATAAGTATATATCTTTTGAGAAGAAGAATTGAGCCGATACCCTATGATTTTTCAAAACCTTCAAAATCCTGAAGATACTCTTTATCATAACATTAAAAAAAGCATAAGGGAGAGGTTTATTGTAAGTTGATAGAAGAAAATATGAACTATAATGATGAAATGATATATCAGATGCTTGATCAAATAAGAAAGCGACCTGCAATGTGGCTTGGTGCACTTAGTATCTGCAACTTAAGGACATACTTAGACGGATATCATCATGCTCTGATTGATTTAGAAGTAAGTAAGAATAAAACCAAAACTGCTCTTTTTCCTCTTGATTTCTGGTTTATGCATGAGTTTTCAAAGATAAAAACGAATAGCTATGAAAGCACATCAGGATGGGCTAATCTGATACTTGAGAAATGCGGTGGTGATCAGAAAGCAGCTCTTGAACAGTTTTATAAGTATCTTGACGAGTTCCGTTCACTCAAGGCCGTGAACATGAAAAAAGCGGTCTTAACAGAGGAGAATATCCTTGCTAACGATAATATGCTTTATGCCTGCCGTGTCAGAGATCTGACGGATATATCCCAAACTGATATAGCAGGTAACGAAGAACTGTATTTTCGTTCGGGAAGTTATATCGGCAAAAAATTCCCAATATATGATTCTCCCATAGCCGTTTATATTATTGAGTTATCACAAGGTATCGGATATCTCAGTGCGGTCGAAACTGAGAAAGATGTTCAGCTTGAACGATATATATTTCACAAAAATCAGATATTTGGTGATAATAAAAACTCTCATTCGCCTGAACACGTTTTCGGGGCATTAACAACACTTACTGACGTATCTTGCGTCGATAATCCTGACTTTGATAAACCTATTTACTAAGCCTTTCATTGTGAAAGATAATTCACAGTGAAAGGTTTTTTTATTACAGGCGCGAATCGCTTGCATCGGTATAGGCATATCATCTTGTTCAAATGCTGTGTTTATGGTAAAATGAAAGTGCATGGATAAGGCACGGGCAGGGATGCTCATTGGGGGATTACGGACATAATACAAGGAGGTATTTCATGAGACTATCTTTCAAGGAGAAGGCTGCGTACGGCTTGGGGGCGGTTGGAAAGGATATGGTCTATATGCTTTCCGCCAGTTACATTCTGTATTATTACCAGGATCTATTGGGAATCAAGGGAACGGTGATGGGCGCTATTATGATGGCGGCCCGTGTGTTTGATGCGTTCAATGATCCGATCATGGAAGGCGGTATGGGTGGTACCTATATTAAAACCCTCGGTCAGTGCGGCGAAGCAAAGTTGACGATTGCATTGCCGGAGGAGTATTCGTTCCAGGAGATTTGGAAACAGGAGATCGGATTCGTTGTAAGTAAACACTGAGATACCGGTAGGTAGTACTGTGTGGGGGATTCACAGAAGGAGCAGATGTATGATTTGTAACAGGAGAACGATTGCATTATGTACATCGCGGATCTTTGATTCGCAGACCCATCCGTTTATCAAACGGCTGAATAAGGAACTGCAGGAAAAAGATGTGCGCCTATTGATCTATGCGATCAATTATGATCTGTATTGGAATGAGAGCGATGAAAAAGATGAAACCTATGTGTATGATCTGATCCCGTATGAAAGTATCGATCTGCTTATTTTGATGGACGAGAAGATCAAAAGCCACAGGATATCGAAGAAGATCGTTGATGCTGCGGGGACACATTCGGTACCGGTTGTGGTGATCGACGGAGAATATGAGGGAACCACGTCCGTCGGTTTTGATTATGAGAAAGGCTTTGAACAGATCGTTCGGCATGTCATAGAAGACCACGGTGCCAAGAAAGTGCATATGGTTGCCGGGATTAAGGGAAATGTTTTTTCGGACCGGAGGATCCGTATCTTTCAGCAGGTGGCGGAGGAAAACGGGATTCCTTTTTCGGATGAAATGGTCAGTTACGGAGAGTTTTGGGCAACGCCGGCAAGAAGATGTGCACATGAGCTGATCGACAGCGGTAATATTCCGGAGGCAGTGATCTGCGCCAATGATATTATGGCGATCAACGTCAGTGTAGTACTGCAGGAGAATGGCCTGTCGGTTCCGGCAGATGTGATCGTAACGGGTTTTGATGGTTTTGATGAAGCGAAATTTTCACAGCCGCCACTCTCGACGATCAACTGCAAAACCGAACAGCTTGCGGAAGCGGTTGCGCAGACGGCACTGCGCATCATAAACAAAGAGCCGGTGGACAAAAAAGTGCTGGTGATCCCGGAGCCGGATTTTAACTGCTCCTGCGGATGTACACCGGAGATCGAAACAGGCAGATCACGCGTGTTACTGGATCGTTTCAATGATCATTTTTACCGCTATCAGGATGATATGAAGCTGTTTCACGATATGTCGGAAAGAATGCAGATGGGTAACTCACCGACAGAGCTGGCGGAAGAACTGAAACGGATGCGGCTGCGGTACTTAAGTGTCATCGTAAACCAATCCTGTTTCGCGCAGGGGATGAATTATTTTGCCGAGGAGCAGACGAAGACGCTGCCGGAGGATATGTTTATTCTCTATAATGATTATGATACGGAATGCGGTATCCTTCCGTTTAAACGAAAGGATATCCTGCCGGATCTGGCAGAGAGATTTGAAAGCGGTATGCCGCTGATCTTTAATGCGCTGGTATTTATGCACCGCCCGATGGGGTATATCTGTTATTCTTTTCCGGATTATGAGATCACGGATTATTCCAAAACCGCCAGTGTAGCCAGTACGATCAGCATCGGCATCGGAGGCTATATTAATATCCGATATCAGCAGTATCTGGCGGAGAAGGTAGAGATGATGTATCGGAATGATCTGCTGACCGGTCTGCTCAATCGTGTTGCGTTTGCCAATCTGTTCCGGCAGATCAGAAGCAACGAACAAAACACAGGAAAACCGCTTTTGATCATTATGGCGGATCTGGACAGGCTAAAGATGATCAATGACAGTTTCGGCCACGATGCCGGGGATCTGGCAATCAAAACGGCTGCAAAGGCATTGCGACAATCCTGCCCGGCGGAAGCATTGTGTCTCAGATACGGAGGAGATGAATTGCTCGCGGTGATCATTGGTGATTACGATGCAGATCCGATCATAGAAAAGATCGAAGAGTATCTTAAGGTATACAACCGTAAATCCGGTCTGTCGTTTCAGGTCATACTCAGTTGCGGCGCATACCGGACGGAATTGACGGATGATCTGGATTTTGAAGCGGCGGTGCGTTGCGCAGATGAGAAGATGTATGCGCAGAAGAGTACGCATAAAAAAGAGTGATCGTTGTCGATGATTTCTATTAAGCGATAGTAACGGATTTTGCTACTTGACAAGTACAAAAT
>CAMJAP010000175.1 GCA_946403625.1 uncultured Lachnospiraceae bacterium | reverse complement strand
CCAAGTCCGGTTCTCCGTTCATCGTAGTAGAATAATCTACAGAACGAAAACAAAAAGAAACAAACGACCGCCCGGTTCTGCCGGGCGGTTTTTGGTTCATAATCAAACTTTTTGGGAAGAACTCTTTGAGCGCATTATTGTAAAATTTTGTAAGGGTGTGCTATAATTATTCTTGTTTGCTTGAGCGTTTTTATGAAGCAAAATATGATATAGGTTAAATATTACA
The DNA here is from genome assembly GCA_946403625.1 of uncultured Lachnospiraceae bacterium. GTDB lineage: Bacteria > Bacillota > Clostridia > Lachnospirales > Lachnospiraceae > NK4A136. The sequence goes on along the minus strand of CAMJAP010000175.1, from coordinate 4,002 downwards.
GATTTTATTTGATTTGAGAATAAAGAAGCATATAATTTCTGAAAAAAGGACAGGGGGATGATCAGTGATCATACAAAAAAAAGAAAAATCCGGATCTGCAGAGAGGCTAGGAAATATAGGGCGATATCTGATCCGGATACTTATAGGATGTACTCTTTTCATTTTCTGTTTGATTAATTATATTTTGTTCTATAACCAAAGCATTAGCGCTTTGGCGGGATCAGATCTCTACACCTCAGATATGTTGTATTATATGTATAAAGCAATGGGAATAGAGGTACCATATCAGTTTCCGTATCCGATCTTTTTCCTAACGATCCGATTATTCAACTTTTTTATGAATATTGAAAATGCTACAGCAGTAACAGTTACAGTATTCAATACCTTGAGCCTGCTGCTGCTGGCATGGTTTTTAAAACAGGAAATGAGGAACAGGTCCCTGTATGAAACGGTTCTGATTTCATGTATATTACACATCGTTTCTATGTGTTATTTGCCGGGAATCCGTCAGCTGGCGGGATTATCCTATCGATATATAGGAGTTTTTTCGCCGAATCCCTGGCAAAATGCTACTTATATAGCGACCAGACCATTTGCAATTGCAGCTTTTTTCTTGTTTGTCAGAATCTATAGAAAAAGGAAGGATGATATATCCGTAAAAGATTTTGTTTTGTTTGGGACCTCGATGTTATTGACAACGATGACCAAACCGAGCTTTACCTTACCGATGCTTGTAGTTTGCGGAGCTACGTTGGTATGGACGATATCTATGGAGCATATCTTTAACAAGAGAATGATCATCGCGTGGAGCTGTTCTTTGGTTCCTACACTTCTTGATATGCTCTACCAGTATAGAGGCGTATTTGGACATGATCCTATAGAAGAGAAAAAGGGAATCGGATTTGGATGGTTCGTATCTTGGGGGAGCGTATGTAGGAATATCCCGGTAGCGATTCTTTTGGGAATACTATGTCCTATCGTTGTTTTTGCAATATATCGAAAAGGAAATGAGATTTGGACTGTTGCTTGGATATTGTATGCTGCTGCTTTTTTTATGTTTGCGTTTATGTATGAAAAAGGTGGGCGTTCCCGAGATCTGAATTTTGCCTGGGGATATATGCATGCGCAGTTCTTTTTGCTTTGCGCCGCTGCAAATCGTTTATTTTCCTCAAAAACGGAGGGGGAAAAAATGATACTGAGAGTACCGGGGATTATTGCATTTATCTGTCACATTTTGTGCGGCGGATATTATTTTATTTATATATATTTTGGAGGTAATTTTGGAGCGTTCTGAAAAAGATCAGTCAAAGTGGATCAATGTATATGCTGCGGTAGTTTCCGGAGTTCTGATCAGTGTGGCATTTCTCTTTAGTGGCAGATTCCCCGGGGGAAAAAGGATTTTTTTAACGGGAGATTATTATATTCAATATGTACAGTTTATTAAGATGTTTTTGCGACATCTGTTTTCCGGAGAATCCTTAGCATATTCATTTGAATTGTCTATGGGAATGCCGACATGGGCTGCTTATGCGGATGTTTGTTTTAATCCTTGGAATATTATATTTCTATTGATACCGGATATAGATGTAGCAGCGTTCATTGTGATGATTGGAAAACTAATGCTTGCTGCGGCACTGTTTAGCTTTTTTGCGGGAAGAATGACAAAGGCACCAGCCTACATGCGAATCCTTTTGGGAACGGCATATGCGTTGTGCGGTTATAATATTTGTTTTTACTATAATATTCAGTTTTTGGATGGAGTGTATCTGTTACCTTTGCTTGTTTATTTGGTATATCGTTTGGTGTATACCGGAAAGGCGGGGGCATTATGCCTGGTATATGCGTATAGTTTTATTGTAATGTTTTACACAGGCTATTTATTAGGAATATTCAGTTTTCTTGTATGGATCCTGATGATGTGGGCGATTTACGGGAAACAGAAGGAAAAGTATTCTGCATGTATTGGCAGATATCTGATCTGTGTAATGATCGCGGTAATGCTTAGTGCTGTGGTTACATTGCCCACAGCGGTTTTCCTGTTGAAACAGCATGCAGAACAAAGTGGCGGAACATTTGTGCTTTCGGTTAAGATACGGGAGATTTTTCTTAGTTTTCTGACAGGTGCTATGCAGGGACCGGAGGGAAGATTACCTGCGGTATATAGCAGTATTCCGGCTTTACTTTTGGGAATCTATTTCTTTTTGGACAAAGAGGTATCAGTAAGGATGAAAAAAATAGCCGGAGTTTTAGGGCTGTTTCTGGTTGTCTGTACCCTGTGGACACCGGCTTTTTTGATGCTTCATGGATTTGATGCCCCGGATGGGAGTGGTTATCGGTTTGCGTATCTGTATTCTTTTTGCATATTGGCTGCGGCAGCAGTAAAATCAGGGCAGAAAGATGAGGCGAAAGATCTTTGGAAACCGATGGTTTTGGTGGTAGCGGTTACGGCAGTGATAATGTATTGTATATCTGCAAAGGGAACAGGAGAAGAGGTCATATCGCTGACGGAATTCTTTACTTCTATGGTGTTTTTGGGGATTTATGCTTTATGCCCGGGATGGGAGAGCGCATCATCAGCGAAACAGAAAAAAATCTTTATGGGGACGATATGTGCAGAGCTTGTTTTCAACGCTTTTTTCTGTATGATACCGGATGTGGATTCCTTGGAAAGAAGCAGCAGTTATTATAATCAGTGGCAGCAACAGGGGCAGGAAGCGATACGCCGGATCAATCAGATGGAAGAAAAGGATGGAGAGTTTTACCGGGTATATTATGAGAATGCGATGCATAATAACAATTCTATGTTCTTGGGATATCGGGGAATCGGTTATTTTTCATCAATAGAACAACCGGTATTACGATCGACATTATATCGTTTGGGATATGCAACATCAGATCGTGTGGTGCGAGATTACGGGTCAACACCGGTGATGCGTATGTTACTGGCGCAGAAGTACTTGGTTCATGCAACAGATCCGAGATTTGAAAACGGAGAGGCATATTTTGTAAAGAAGAATGACCGGACTTTGCCCGTGGCGTTTACTGTATCTGATGGAGGATTGGAGCATCTGCCGGAGAGCGATAATGTATTCCAGATACAAAATTGGCTTGTATCAACGATGACAGGTGAAGACATTGAAGTATTCCGGGAGTACACCGGAGATATTTTTGCAGAGAAAAACGGGACTCTGATACAACAGGAAGGTGAAGGGTGGAAGATCACAGCGGACAGCGAATCCGGTGGATGGGTTTCGTTTTTTACGGAACCGGAGTCGGATCAGGATATCTACTGCTATTTTTCACAGAAAGATACTGCCAATATAGGGAAAAGTGCTATGATCGGTACAACACTGGATGTAGGAACACCGTTGGCACCTTCCTATTTATCTATGCCGCATATTATGCCGGTGGGAAAAGGCGAGGATGACCGCTGGGAAGTTCGTATCGCGTTGCGAGCAGGAGAGGCTACCGAAACTTCTTTTCAAAATATGTATTTTGTGTACCTGGATGAAACGGAATTGGATCGTGCATATCAGATATTATCCGCGGCGAAGGGGCAATTTCAGTGTAAAGGAGCGGAAATAAGAGGAACGGTAGAAGCGCAGGCCGGAAAAACAATGTTATTTACCTCGATTCCGTATGATGAGGGGTGGAAGGTGTATGTGGATGGTAAAGAGACAGAAACAATATCGCTTTTGGATGGAGCGTTTTTGGCAACTTACTTAACGCCGGGGAAGCATGAAATATGGATGCGTTATACGAATTGTTGGTTAAATATTGGCCTGGGAATCACTTTGATAGGTGGTTTGGCTTTGGTGATATTGTACGGTATCAAAGTTCAAATAAAAGCTCCTAAAAAATCCGGCAACTAAGAGAAACTATGTATTTGAAATAAGCATGAGTTAATAAGAATAGAACACCACTAAACTTGATATCATGCCAAAATAATGTAAAATAGAATCATAACAAACACAGGGATGACCCGAAAGGGCATCGAAAAAA
>CAMJAP010000174.1 GCA_946403625.1 uncultured Lachnospiraceae bacterium | reverse complement strand
TTCAGTTTCGTCATCTTGTAGATAAAGATCATGGCGGCAATGGCCAGGACCAGAATTACACCGGCAACGATGCCGACAATGATGAGTACGCTGCTTGTACCGGGCTGTGTTGCCGGTTCCCCGCCCCGGGTCGGCTGGTCCGCAGTGATCGCGCCGCTTGCTGCGGTCACTCCGCCACCGCCATTGGCCTGCACCGTCTGTGCGCCGGCCACCACCTGCATCTGCGCGTCATTTCCGCCGGCTGCAGTGTTTGCCGTATTCTGCGGATTGATCGCCAGTCCGCTGCCGTTTCCGGTACTGCCCACGATGATGCCGTCTGCCGTATACTGCGTCAGGAATCCCGCAAGCCAAGCCAGCGGAGAGTTCCAGTTGATCGTACATTCATTGACCGACCATGCCTCGATGTGATCCAGATAGCACTTCGCCGGAGAGATGGTTCCTTTCTTCCAGCCCATACCGCGTACCCAGGGATCCTGCATACCGGAATTCGGTCCGCCCACCAGCACACCACACGGTGCCAGCGGATAAGCAGTATCAATCAGGTTTGCCCAGAATCTGTGGTGCGGATACATCGCCGTATGCGTACCATAGCCCGTTACATAAGAATAGTCCATCGGGTTACGGCCCAGCAGATAGTCCATACCGGAAACCGCGCCGTTGTAATATTTCTGATCCCCGGTCAGAAGATATCCGTATGCGATCACCACCGCGTTGTCCGCTACTGCCGAGTTGGATCCCCAGATATATCCCTTGTCGGTATCGTTGTATGCGATCTGGGATGCCCCGTACGGCTGGCCGTATCCTTGGCTCTCTTCCTTCTTGATATAAGCATCTGCTGCCGCGATCACATTGGCCGTTGCCGTCTTTTTATCTCCGGCATCCACCTTGTCCCCGTTCACACAGATACTCATCGTTCCGAGCGCTGCCGTGTGTCCCCAGTCAAAGCTGGCTTCCGCACCGACGCTCTCGCCGCCGTCCATCGTGGTCGGCAGTTTCAAAAACCACGCCGAATCCTTCATATCTTTATAATAGGAATCATCACCGGTCGTGATATACAGCTCTGCTGCTGCCCAATAAAACTCATCCGTTGCGTCATCGTCACCGTAAGCACCGCCACCGACAGATTCGTCCAACGGTGCATACATTGCCGGATGAGCCTTGGCTGCTGCATAAGTACGTTTTGCCACATCCAGACAGGTAGCCGAGAAGTTATCATCGATGCCCTTCCACAGTCTGGCCGACTGTGCTGCGCATGCTGCCACATTCAGGGTTGCTGCCGTTGTAGGCGGCTTGATGATACGGTTCATCGTATCTTCTGCCGGTGCGATGCCCAGTCCGGTCCACTTCTCATCGTGTACCTTGTGGTATGCCATATCCTTGCACTCGCCGTCCTGCACCAGCATCTTCATCATCCATTCCATCTGCCAGCGCGCTTCATCCAGCAGGTCCGGATAGCCGTTGTTGTTCTCGGGAATGTTCATGGTTCCGTCTGCGTAAGCAGCTGCCGTTCCGGTCCACACCGCGGTCTCGTACTGGTTCTGCATCATCCACAGGGAGATACCGCCGTTGACCACATATTTGCCGTGGTCACCCGCATCGTACCAGCCGCCGCTCACATCCTGTACACCTGAAGAGGCCGAATAGCCCCATGTCTGCTCGATGGTCGCATTGTCCGGAGTATGTCCCGCTGCACGCGCCAGGGAAGACGCATCACCGGAAGTAATGTACTGGCTCTCGATCGCGATCCCCGAACGGTTCTGATAGAAATAATTCAGGGAATCATAGAGCATCGCGGAGTAGATCTTGCTGTCACCGATGGCAAAATCTCTCGAAGAAGCACCGTTTGCCGCTTCGATATGATAGGTGCCCGCCGTATCCAGCCCGCTAAAGTCGATCACATGCACGCTGTCGCCGGAATCCGCATCAGCCCCCAGTACGGTCGATGTGCCGCTGAAGACCTTCTTTCCGCTCGCATCCACCACATCAAAGTCCACGCCTTTGTTTTCCGTAGAAAGCAGAGTTGCCTTCTTGGCCGCTCCTACAAAATAGCCCACCTGATTGGTCAGCACACCGGAACGCTCCCAGGGTGTTTCCGCGATATAATCATTCTCATCCGAGGTCATATCGTAGAGAGACATATTGTCAAAGGTGATCACGGTTCCCGCCGGGAAGCAGTCGCCGTTCGTGTACTGGCCGTCGCCACCCAGATGGAATGCCCACTCTGCGACATCCATACTCTGGCTGGCCGTAAAAGTGATATCCACCTTCTTGGTCTCATTTGCCCCGATCTGGATCGGATCCCAGGTTGCGTCCAGGTCATAACCGTTACTCATGTTATGCCAGATCTCGACATTGCCTTCCAGGTTACCGATCTTGGTATAATACTTGCCGGCATTGGACGGGGTGATCTCGTACTGCACCCGATACTGATGTCCGGCAACGATCTTCAAGCCTCTGTGACGGAACTGGCAGTCCCAACGGTCCTCACCGCCACGGGATGCCCCGCCCGGATTTACGATCGTGATCACATATTTGCCGCCGGTGATGTCAAAGTCCATCTTTCCCGGGCCGGATTCCACGATGTGCCAGGGCAAGCCCTTACCTTCTTCAAAATCCGTCTCACCCAGCTGCTCGCCGGCCAGTGCACTGATCGGTTCCGCTACCGTAGCAAACGAAACGACCGCCGTGATCGCCGCTGCCGCAAATCTATGCAGAATTGTTTTCCTTTTCATTGGTTTCCTCCGAATATATACAAATATCAAAGACTACTTTATCAGACTGGCAAGTGACTTGCAAGAGTTCATATGGGAGAGGGGGAGAACAGTTTCCCGGCATTTGCGGTAGTGGTTTCCGCCACCTCTTCCGCAGAGATCCCTTTGATCCCGGCGATCTCGGCAGCAATCTGTGCGAGCATACGCGAGTCCCCCCTTTGGCCGCGGCAGGATTCCGTTACCTGATACGGGCAGTCCGTTTCGATGAGCAGGCGTTCCAGCGGCACCTTCTCTGCGACCTCCCGGATCTTCCTGGCCCCCGGCCTGGTGATCACCGGGCCGATGCCGATGTGCCAGCCCAGTTTCACGCATTCCAGTGCCATCTCGGCCGAATAGGAAAAACTGTGCATCACACCGCGTACCTTCGGAAACTCCCGCAGGATCTGCATCGTATCCGGCCCCGCCGCCCGGGAATGCACCACCACCGGCAGTCCGGCCTGCGCCGCCAGTTCCATCTGCCACCGGAAGGCCTCCATCTGCCGTTCACGCTCTGCTATGATGTCTGCCTGTGCACTGATTCCGTCCGCTTCTTTCTTCCCGCTTTTCCATGCAAAATAATCCAGACCGCATTCCCCTACTGCAACGACGGAAGGAGCCTGCACCAATTCCCGCAAAAGCGTTTTGGCTGATTCATCAAAACATTGGATATACTGCGGATGGATCCCCACCGCCGCGTGAATCCACGGATACTGCCCCGCCAGAGCCACGCTGCGCGCGGAAGAGCCTGTTTCATATGAAACATTTAGGATATGGGAAACGCCGGCATCCGAAACAGACCGTAGTATGGCATCGCGGTCCGCGTCGTATTCCGGCGTATCATAATGTGCATGTGTTTCAAAATATTCCATCGTCAATGTATGTCGATCACCACAACTTCCGGATGATCAAAAAATCGCGGAGCCGGGGTGCTTTCCCTGCCCAGACCACGGCTCACTTCCATAATGCTTCCGTTCGGCAATTCGTAGATCCCGTTCACATATTCTGCCAGCGGTCCCTGGTCCGGTGCAAACAGGCCCTTGTTCAGGAAAGGGATCAAAAACTGTCCGCCGTGTGCATGTCCTGCCATGATCAGGTCAAAATCGTATCCGGCATATTCGTCCACCAGTTCCGGCCGATGGGTCAAAAGCAGGCGCAGATGCGAAGGATCCGATTGGGTATATGCATATTCCAGCTGCTCTCTCCAGCTGCTGATCCCGATATCCGTCGGATCGTCCACACCGCAGACATCGATCTCACAACCGCGGATCGTCACCGTCTCGCAGCTGCCTGCCAGGACATGGATCCCGATCCCTTCCATATATTCCTTCATCTCTTCTACCCGGCCGCTCCAAAACTCGTGATTGCCGGTCACATAATAGCAGGGATATTTCTTTACCAGATATTCCGCCGTGATCTTTGCATTATCCTCTTTTACCACATCATCAAAGAAATCTCCGGCCAGCATCACCACATCCGGCTGCTCGTTGTCGATCCGCTGCAGCAGGTCCTTCTGTTCGCTCCCGTACCAGCAGGAATGCAGATCCGTAATGAGGGCGATCCGGATATTCTGATCTTCCGACGCCAGCAGATCCAGTGAGATCCGTTCCGTCACAGGTACCCAGCTCCACGCCCACAAGAGTACAAACAGCAATGTCGGTATCCACAGCAGACGCTTTTTCTTTTTATTCGTCTTTTT
>CAMJAP010000173.1 GCA_946403625.1 uncultured Lachnospiraceae bacterium | reverse complement strand
CGACACCGGAAGCGACAGCAACTCCGACACCGGAAGCGACAGCAACTCCGACACCGGAAGCGACAGCAACTCCGACACCTACGGCGGAGGCAACGGCAACACCGACTGCCACACCGACACCCACGGCAGAAGCAACGGCAACCCCGTCACCGGTAACACAGCGGGCAGTCAAAGATGTGGTTTTGGACAAGTCCGGGTTCAGCCTGACGGCAGGCAATACCGAGACGATCACCGCTACGGCTACTTTGGACGACGACAGCAAGATCACGGAAGGAACCAAATTCAGCTGGAGCAGTTCGGATTCGTCGATTGTCAAGGTGGATGAAGCCGGAAAGGTAACTGCAGTCAAGACAGGATCGGCAACGATCACAGCGACCTATAAGGACGGAAACGGTGATAAGAAATCCGCCAGCTGTATGGTAAGCGTGGTTTCGGATCCCAAGCAGGACACTTCTTCCAGGCTGCGCGATAAGAACGGCAATCAGGTTTATGTGTTAAACAGCAACGGGCAGTATGTGGAAGCGACCTATGCGGACTACTACTCGAAATCAGAGTTTTACATTTTGGGCAATACAGAGTATACTTATACGGGATGGCAGGTGATCGATGGGAAAACCTACTTCTACGATCGTACCGGCAAGAAGGTGACCGGCGAGCAGCAGATCCAGGGTGTGAAGTATGTTTTCGACGCAGACGGCGCTCTGAAGCAGGATGGTAACAAGCCTTCTGTGGCAGCAACTCCGACGGCAACACCGACCCCGACCGTAGCACAGGCTCCGGTTGCAACCAACGGACCGGTGATCGGTATTGACGTATCCAAATGGAACGGTTCGATCGACTGGAATGCCGTAAAGGCATCGGGCGTACAGTTTGTCATTATCCGTTGCGGATACCGCGGATCCACTTCCGGCGTATTGGTCGAGGATTCGAAGTTTAGAAGTAACATCCAGGGCGCGACGGCAGCCGGCCTCAAAGTCGGCGTGTACTTCTTCAGTCAGGCCATCAACGAGGTGGAAGCGGTTGAGGAAGCCTCCATGACCATCGCGATGATGCAGGGCTATGGCATCCAGTACCCGGTATTTATCGATACCGAGTTTACGACCGGTCGTAACGGACGTGCGGACGGATTGGACAAGGGCGCGCGTTCCGCGGTATGCCGTGCTTTCTGTGAGACCATTCGCAGCGCAGGCTACACCCCGGGCGTATATTGCTCCAAGGCTTGGCTCGGGCCGTCCGTGGATCTGAATGTGATCGGTAACTACAAGATCTGGATGGCACATTATGTACAGCAGACCGATTATACCGGTCGTTATGATATGTGGCAGTTCACCAAGAACGGCAGCATTGCCGGAATCTCCGGTGCTGTAGATATGAACTACGGATATTTAGGGTATTAATATTTTATCGAAAGGATACAATCAAATGAGAACTTATCTAGTAACAGGTGGCGCAGGCTTTATCGGATCCAACTACATCCACTACATGTTTGACAAGTACGGCGATGAGATCCGTATCATCAATGTGGATGTGCTGACCTATGCCGGCAACCTGGAGAATCTGAAGGACGTGGAAGGACGCAGTAACTATACATTCGTGCGTGCGGACATCACCGATAAGGATGCCATCGCAAAGATCTTTGCGGAAAACGACATCGACCGCGTGGTACATTTTGCAGCGGAAAGCCACGTAGACCGCAGCATCAAGAATCCGGAAGTGTTCGTCAATACCAACGTACTCGGTACCGCGGTAATGCTGAACTGCGCAAAGGCAGCATGGGAGCAGCCGGACGGCAGCTTTGCGGAAGGCAAGAAGTTCCTGCACGTATCCACCGATGAAGTGTACGGTTCTCTTCCGGAAGGCAACGGCTATTTCTACGAGACCACGCCGTACTCCCCGCATTCTCCGTATTCTGCCAGCAAGGCAGGCTCGGATATGCTGGTGAAGGCATATATGGATACCTATCATTTCCCGGCAAACATCACCAACTGCTCCAACAACTACGGACCTTACCAGTTTCCGGAGAAGCTGATCCCGCTGATGATCAACAACGCATTGTCGGGCAAGCATCTGCCGGTATACGGCGACGGTAAGAATGTGCGTGACTGGTTGTATGTTATGGATCACGCAAAGGCCATCGATATGGTACAGGAGAAGGGCCGCCTGTTCGAAACCTACAATGTGGGCGGACACAACGAGAAGCAGAACATCGAGATCGTAGAGACCATCATCGATACCCTGCTGGAGATCCTGCCGGAGAACGATCCGCGTCGTGCCAATGTAAGCCGCGACCTGATCAAATATGTGGAAGACCGTAAGGGTCACGACCGCCGTTACGCGATCGCACCGGACAAGATCATGGCCGAGATCGGCTGGGAGCCGGAGACCATGTTCAAGGACGGCATCAAGCTGACGATCAAGTGGTATCTGGAGCACACCGACTGGATGGAAAATGTGACCAGCGGTGACTATCAGAAATACTATGAGGATATGTACAAGAACAAGTAAGGATCTGATACAGGAGGAAGGCAAATGAAGGGAATCATTCTGGCCGGCGGTTCCGGCACCAGGCTGTATCCGCTGACCAAGGCGGTATCCAAGCAGATCATGCCGGTCTACGACAAGCCGATGATCTATTATCCGCTGTCCATATTGATGTTGGCAGGGATCCGTGAGATCCTGATCATCTCCACGCCGCGCGATCTGCCGGTGTTTAAGGAGTTGTTCGGCGACGGACACCAGCTGGGCTTGGAGTTTTCTTATGCGGTTCAGGAGACACCGCGCGGACTGGCTGATGCGTTCATCATCGGTACGGACTTTATCGGAAGCGACAGCGTGGCGCTGATCCTGGGCGATAACATTTTCTACGGACAGAGCTTTTCCAAACTGCTGCGTGAAGTGGCGGCACGTGAAAAGGGTGCGACCATCTTCGGCTACTATGTGCGTGACCCGAGAGAGTACGGTGTGGTAGAGTTTGACGAGAACGGTATGGCGCTATCTATCGAGGAGAAGCCGGAGCACCCGAAGAGCAATTATGCGGTGCCGGGCCTGTATTTTTATGACAATGATGTGGTGGAGATCGCAAAGAATGTAAAGCCCTCCGCAAGAGGCGAGATCGAGATCACCAGCATCAATAACGAATACCTGAATCGTGGTACCTTACATGTAGAGACGCTGGGGCGCGGCTTTGCATGGCTCGATACCGGTAATCATGATGCGCTTTTGGATGCGGCAGATTTCGTAGCAGCATTCCAGAAACGGCAGGGGCTCTACATCTCCTGCATCGAAGAGATCGCGTACAAGCGCGGATTTATCACGAAAGAGCAGTTACTGGCACTGGCGAAGCCGCTCATGAAGACGGCCTACGGACAGTATCTGACGGATGTGGCAAACGGCCTCTAAGCGCGTATGGATCGACATATCCGCAATCTGACAATCCTTGCGGTAGGATCCGTATTGCTGCTGGCAGTGCTGTTGGTGTGGGCTGCCAACCGGCCGAAGGAGTCGGGGGGAGCAGGTATCCCCAAGCCTACGCAGGCTGCGGAAAAGGATCCGGCATCGTATCGGGATTTTTTGAACGATCCGTATTTCTTTGATCCCGATCCGGGACAGTCGGTGACGGTTTCGGAAAGTACAGCGCGTCTGCCGCGGCTGTATATGAGCGCGAGCAGTATCGAAAAGGATATCCGCATTCAGATACAGAACGAAGCGGGAGAAGCGGTCAAGGGCATCCCTTTTTATGTGAAGGTGGATCCGCTGGGGGAATATAAGGATCTGGATCAGGACGGCCTCATCTATGTACCGGAAATCCGATCCGGGGAATATTTCTTGACACTGGGCGCCGTGGAAGGGTATGAGACCCCGACGGAACCGATGCGTGTGACGGTCAAAGATCAGTTGGAATATACGGTCATTGACGATATCATGTTTTATGTCTATGCGGAATCGGAAGTGGATCCGACCGTGGATGATACCGCGGAGCAGGAAGCCAGCGAGGATGCGGACGAGACGGAGATCACGGAGAAATGGCCGGGGACCGATGCGGTATTCGGCATCGATGTGAGCAAGTATCAGAAAGAGATCGACTGGCAGAAGGTGGCGGCATCCGGTGTGGAATTTGCCATCATCCGCTGCGGTTATCGCGGTTCTTCGACCGGCAAACTGGTTGTAGATCCGTATTTTGAACAGAACATCAAAGGCGCAACGGACGCCGGGATTCAGGTGGGCGTGTACTTTTTCACCCAGGCGGTGAATGAAGTGGAAGCCGTGGAAGAGGCCTCGATGGCCGCGGAACTTTGTCGCAGCTACCATTTGGACTATCCTATCTTTATCGATGTGGAAGGCGCCGGTGGGCACGGACGTGCGGATGCACTGGACCGGAACACACGAACGGCAGTGGTCAAGGCATTTTGCGAAACGGCAAAGAGCGCCGGCTACCACGGCGGCGTATACTCCGGGCGCTATTGGTTTTACAACAACTTAAACGACGAAGAACTGCAGGACTACGTACA
>CAMJAP010000172.1 GCA_946403625.1 uncultured Lachnospiraceae bacterium | reverse complement strand
AATACATTGTGTTGTACGAATCGGTATACGGAACGGAAGAGTGTACTTGCGGACAGCTTTATATTGACTCGTCGTCAACAATAAATGATAAGGGGTATTTTGATCTGGGAACGGCATATGATTTTGCGATTTATTTCCGGCTGGTAACGGATCGCGAAAGTACAGCCTGGATACTTCGATGCGCGCAGGCGGAAAAAGCGAACCTAGCAGTATTCTTGAGTGGATTTACTGTAGATGCAAAGACAAGGTATGAGGAAAGACAAAAGCTCGAAAGCTTGGAATACATGCGTATACCTGTGAAGAGGACCATACAATATCATGATAAAGAGGGTAACCGATGTACGGTAAACCATAATGAGGATTTCGATGAAGGGATTCATCACTTTGATCGATTCGGTCGTTTGAGCGCTGTGGATGATAATGCGGACGATGATCATTATAAATATGAATATACAAATGCTTCCGAGAGAAGGCTGGCAGGACTGAAAATAGAAGGACGGGAATATCGGGCGATTCCGGATATTACTAAGGAAAGAAATGTATGTATGGAGAATCTGCTGGCATCCTATGCGTTAGATCAACCATGCTCCCGGGATCACATAACGGAACTACATGGATGCATGGAACTGTTATATATTTTCCGGGATGGCAGTGTCTATTCGGCGCATGAGTATTGGGGGGATTATTGCGAAAGGGAGGAATACTCGGAAAGGTATTTTCAAAAGAACACAGATGAAATGTGGACACACCTGGAGGATTGGGTCTATCTGGGCAGTTTTTCTGCGGAAGAAATGGAGAAGATGCAAAAGGTAGCGGATGCGATGGAGCGGAATGTGGCGTTTAAGGACTATAGATTCTCTTGGAAGTATTCCGAGTATAGCGGGTTATCGGATCAGATGGAGGTCCATCCGGAGCCGAGAGGATATACCGGACTGATTCGAAAAATGCAAAACGGAATTTCTGCAGGAATAACATTTTGCGTCTATCGGGATAAAAAGCCATATGTGTTGTGGAAGACTGAGCAGGGAGATAATCCGTTTTCCGTGCGATCATCCATTTCACAATCTCAGGATGAAATGGAACTGATCTATCAGGTTTTGAACAGTGATTACTATGAGCGGTGGGAAACCGTTTCCCGGAAGACCGGAGGATACGAGAGATACTGCAGATCGAATCACCCGGTCACACGGGGAGTCCGGAAGGATAGTTCGTATGGAATTGTTGTACATTAATGACTTGACATACTCTGCAATCAAAATATAATGAAATCAGATTGCCTCGAATATCGAGAAATATGAAGAAAGCCGGCGGGGAGAATGGTGTTTGCCCGGATGCCGGAAACAGGAGAGAGCTGAGATGGCAAGATTAAAATATCAGACGCTTACCGAGCAGATGTTTTATACACTGTTGTGTTTGAATAAGGAATGCTGCGGCATGGATATTTTGGATAAAGTACCGGAGATGACCGGGCAGAGGGTCAATGTGGGATCCGGTACGCTGTATACCCTTTTGGAACAGTTTATGCAGGAAGAATGGATCCGGGAGACCAAGGTGGAAGGCCGCCGGCGCAGCTATATCCTGACAGAAAAAGGAAAAGAAGTATTGGAAAAAGAATGTGTGAGACTTTCCGCGCAGCTGGAAGATTTCAAAAAGGTCTTCGGAAAGGAGACAAAGTAATGGGATCGGAAGCAAAAAAGATCAAACGCGAGTTTGTGCTGAAATCCTCCTGGGATCGTGAAGGCATCGAATCGTTTCTGGAAAAGAGAGCGTCGAGCGGCTGGATGCTGGAAAGTATCAATGATATTATCTGGCAGTTTCGTAAGGAAAAACCGCAGAGCCTGCATTTTTCCGTGATCTATTTTCCGAAGGCGTCTTCTTACGACCCGAAGCCGTCGGAAAAACTGTTGATGTTCCAGGATCTGTGCGAGCACACGGGATGGAAATTGGCGGCCGGAGACGGACAGACGCAGATCTATTATAACGAAGCGGATGATGCTACTCCCATCGAAACCGAAGAAGAGATGGCGGTATTGGCGATCCACGAGTCAGCCAAAAGATACTACCTTCCGGTATGCTGTTTTCTGGTCATCCTCGGTCTGATCCAGTTTGGGCTGTTCTGCTATCGACTGATGACCAATACCATGTATATTTTGTCCAACAATGCGGCAATCCTATCCGGAATCTGCTCCCTGCTGGTGCTGATCCTGCCGGTGGTATCGATCTGGCAGTATCACCGTTGGCATAAGCAGGTTGAGGAACTGATCGAATCCGGAGAGGATATCTGGCGAAGAAACGGCCCGCCGGATCTGCGGATATCTATTGTCGGTATGATGTTTGTGGCATTGGCATTTACGATCATTTCGCTGATCGGCGGCAGATCGGGAATCCTGATCCTGGCGATGGCGGTGGTTGGGATCATGGGGATCACCATGGTGGTCCTGGAGTTTTCGAAATTGCTGAAAAAGAAGATGGTATCCGGCCGGGTCAATCGTAACCTGACCTATACGGCAGCCATCATCGGAGCACTTGTGATCGCCGCATTATTATTGACGGTGATGGTGCGCCAGGTACAGGAGCCGGGCGGATTTCATTCGGAACCGGAGGTTCGTACGACCAACGGATTGACGGAAAACATCTTTCATGATGAACTGCCGCTTACGGTGGAAGACCTGCGGGCTACCGTATATCAGGGTTATTCCCGCGAAATGGAGTACAGTGCCGAGTCTATCCTGTGCGGGGTACACAGGGCACGACAGATCCCGGGAGTGGACGCTTTGGATGAGCCGAAGCTGATGTATCGTGTCATTGATGTGAAGCTGCCGATACTCTACGGAGCGTGCAGGAATTCTATGGAAAAGGATTTTGCACACGATTTCGGTAAGCCTTTGTCGGGTGTCAATTGGGAAGCGCATATTGCGGTGGACGGGACACCATGGGGCGCAAAAGAAGCGTACCAGCTTGAGATCGCAGGTGCAATGAAACCTCGTTTTCTGCTGTATTATGACAGATCTATTGTTGAGATCGAATTCGGAAACGAATGGGAGCTGACACCGGAGATGATGCGGATCGTCGGGGAGCATCTGGGAAAATAAAAAAGAGTTTGCAAATGCGGTTGTAAGAAATCTCTTACAGCCGCATTTTTTTATTGACTCGTCCCCTGGGTCAAGGTTTACGATGGATTTGTAAGGAAGAATAACAAAGGAGGAGTCGGCGGGGGATGCAGGTTCTCAAATGGGTTTTACGGAACAATCACAAATGGGTCATCCTGTCTTTTCTGGCGGCGGTTGCATCCAATCTTTCGCAGATCATCTATATGTTTTTTGTAGGGGAACTGGTAAACCGGATTGAAGAAAGAAGCGCGATCGAACGAAGCTTTTATCTGCTGATGGCGGGCTTTTTGATCACCAATGCCGTGACGCAGTATCTCTGTCAGCTTTCCGGACGTTATACCGCCGAGCGTTTGGCACATACATTGCGTATGGGTTTTCTCCGTGCAAAGGTGTATCAAAAAGGCAGGGAGAGTAAGAATGGTGATGCGGCATCGGCGATGTCCGTGGTGCAGAATGAACTGAGCAGTGCCAATGATTATCTGAGCAACACCTTTTTTGATATGATCGGAATGTCGATCAGCGGGATCCTGGTCTTTGTCTGCCTGATGATCATCAATGCCAAACTGACGATGGTGATCCTGCTTCCTACGCTCCTGATCCTGGGCTATGTGCTGTGGACCGGCGGCAAATTGTCCAAGGTGGTGGCGCAGACGCTGGAGGAAAAGAATCGTATGAACCGCGTGGTCTACAGCGCCATCGATCATTATCCGGTGATCCGTGTCTATGATGCAAAGGAGTTTGTGCAGGAAAACTACGACAAGGCCTTGGAGCGATGGGGAAGAGCGGAGATCAAAAAAGATCGTTTGTATGCCATTTGCAATTCCTTTTCCGGTGTGCTGTCGTTTTTACCGCTGCTTCTGCTTTTGGTGGCGGGTGTGTATATGGTGGTGACGGGAGAAATCATGATCGGGACTCTGATCTTTTTTCTGAGTTTGCAGAAGAGCGTAACGATGTTCATTATGAATATGCCGATGTGGATCGCTAATTTCAAAAACTTTATCGTGAATCTATCCCGGATCGATGTGGCATAGGAGGGGCGTATGAGTGAACGGATCGAGGAATTGAATCATGTGATTTTTTCTTACGCGGAGCATCGGATTCTGGACGATATTTCGCTGACGGTATGCAAAGGCGAAAAGATCGGGATCGTAGGGGAGAGCGGATGCGGGAAAAGCACACTTCTGCATCTGCTTGCGGGGCTGTATCCGCCGGAGGCCGGGAGTGTATGCGTAGCCGGGGCAACGGAGCCGGATGCTGTCTCGAAAGCAGTGTCGATCGTGATGCAGAGCCCGATGTTGCTGCCGATGACGATCCGGGAAAATATCACGCTGGGGCATGAATGTGCAGAAGAAAAACTCCGGAAAGTATTGGAACTGGCAAGTCTGGATAAGTGGATCGACGCATTGCCGGACGGTGCGGATACCTATCTGGGCGATCGGGCAAATGAACTCTCCGGCGGGCAGGCGCAGCGGATCGCGATCGCCAGGGCAATGTGCAAGGATGCG
>CAMJAP010000171.1 GCA_946403625.1 uncultured Lachnospiraceae bacterium | reverse complement strand
CTCATCAGTCGCTTCGCGACAGCTTTTCCCCGGCAGGGGGAAGGCAAGGAACACCCACAACCTCTAATTTACAAACATATTCAAGGGTAAAAAACATGACATTACAACAAATTTTATATGCACTGACAATTGAAGAATGCGGCTCGATGAGCAAGGCTTCGGAACAGCTGTACATCGTACAGCCGACGCTGACGAGTGCGATACGGGAACTGGAAAACGAAGCCGGTATCACGATCTTTTTGCGTACGCACAAAGGTGTGATCCCGACACCGGAGGGAAAAGAATTTTTA
This sequence comes from uncultured Lachnospiraceae bacterium, assembly GCA_946403625.1. Lineage (GTDB taxonomy): Bacteria > Bacillota > Clostridia > Lachnospirales > Lachnospiraceae > NK4A136. The sequence continues at coordinate 4,337 of CAMJAP010000171.1, read as the reverse complement.
AATGATATCCGCAATCTGTATCGGCACTACAGTATGGTGCTGCAGAAGTATGAAGGCGAGGGAGATTACCGCCGTAAGTTCAGTGTCTCCACGCAGCATTATTCCTTTGCGGTGAAAGCATTTGTGGAAATGGCGAAGCGCTATGATATGAAAGAATTTGATCTGGCCATCTACGAGACGCAGACCAAAACAGTGCTGACGGATGTGGGAGCGTTAAAGAGCGAGATCGGGATTCTTTATAAGAGTGCCAGAAATGAAAAGACGCTGGACAAACTGATGCGGGAACAGGGCGTGGAGTTTCATCCGCTGATCCAATGCCGCGCTTATGTTTATCTGTGGGATCAGCATCCGCTGGCAAAGGAAAAGAGCATCTGTATGGAACAGCTGGAGCCGTATCCGTGTTTGTCCTTTGAGCAGGATGCGGACGAGATCTATCTGGCGGAAGAGATCCTGAGTGAAAAGAAGTATGCGCGAACCATCAAAGTAAACGATCGCTCTACCATGCTCAATCTGATGGTGGGCTTGCACGGATATACCCTGTGTTCCGGGATCATCTCGGAAGACCTGAACGGAGACGGTTATGTGGTGGTGCCGTTTCATGAAGATGAGGAAAATCCGAACAGTATTATGGAGATCGGATATATCACAAAAAAGAACAGTATCTTAAGTCGGATGGGAGAGGAATACATTGAGGAATTGAAAAACTATCTGGCAGGAGTCAAAGCGGAAATCGCGTGATAAATCATAACTGTAACGGAAATGGAATCCAAGTAAAAATGAAGCTATGTCAATGTGTAAATCAGAAAAGGACATCTCATTGCAATTGATAAATAATGGTACTTGCAATAAATTTTAAAAATAATCACAAAACCTATTGACATAGTAGGCGAAAGGATGTATAGTAACACCATCGAACAAAGAAAGGAGAGATAAGTGATGTTAACCGGAAAATGGATGCGGCAAATGAACATGACGATGTGCTGTCGAATGCTTATCTCCCGGGCGGAGAATTCGGCTGGTGTGCGCGACGGTCTGTCTGCGCGAATGTGTATGCAGCGATGTTGAGGATCGTCGATACCGTTACTTGCCGATTGCCCGGGAGCTGATATAGCCCCGGATTTTTTTACGCAACGGAGCGCTGGTGGAGACAGAGCGAAAGTTGCAACAAAGAATCCGTAAGGGGATCGGAAACACAAATCATCAAAATTAAATCATATCGTAAATGAAAAGGAGAACAAAATTATGAAGAAGAACATTTTAAGCAATATCGTAAAGGCAACTGCAGCATTCACTCTTACATTTTCCCTGTCCGCTTGCGGAACAGAAGCACCGAGCCAGGTGGCAAACGCATCGGTGGACGGACAGACACCTTCCGTAGAAACCGGAAGTGTAGAGACAACAGAAAACACCGTGATCAAAGTTGGCGCGAATATCACACCGCACGCAGAGATCCTGGAAGAGGCAAAGCCACTGCTGGCAGAAAAAGGAATCACACTGGAGATCGTTCAGCTGGAAGATTCCATTACACCGAACACCGGAGTGATCGAAGGCAGCCTGGATGCAAACTACTTCCAGCATGTACCGTATCTGGAGCAGTTCAATGAGGAGAACGGATCCGATCTGGTATCCATCGGTGCGATCCACTACGAGCCGTTTGGTGTATATGCAGGCAGAGTCAGTGATCTGAACGAACTGCCGGACGGCGCGCTGGTTGCGGTTCCGAACAATGTGACTAATGAGGCAAGAGCTCTGCTTCTGCTGGCACAGGAAGGCATCCTGACACTGAACGAAGATGCAGGCATCACCGCAACGATCGCAGATATCACGGAGAATCCGAAGAACATTCAGTTCAAGGAGCTGGCTCCGGAGCAGCTGGTAGCAGCACTTCCGGATGTGGATGTTGCAGTCATCAACGGTAACTACGCAATTGAAGGCGGTCTGCACGTAAGCCAGGCACTGGCAGTAGAAGCAAATGACGGTCTGGCAGCAACCACCTACGGCAACATTATTGCAACCACACCGGACAAGGCGGAAGATCCGGCACTGAAGACTCTGGTAGAAGTATTGCAGGGCGAAGAGATCAAGGCGTTCATCGAAGGCAAGTATGACGGTGCAGTAGTACCTCTGAACTAATCGAAAAAGAGAATGCAGTAGGGAGAGTTTTTCTTCCGGCTGCGTGGAAAGGGAGAAAAAGGCGATGATCGGATTTGAGTATTATAACCCCGCCAAGATCGTTTTCGGTGAGGAAAGTGAAAAGAGCCTGACGAAACTGCTGGCACAGAACAAAGTAAAGAGCCTGCTGCTGGTTTACAGCGGAGATTTTATCAAAACGCTCGGTATCTACGACGAGATTGAAAAAGCAGTAAAGGAACTGGGCATCCGCTTCAGTGAGAGCGGGGAAGTGGTACCCAATCCGAGCATCGATCTGGTTCGTAAACTGGTAGAACAGGGCAAGAAAGATGAAGTGGATTTTGTACTGGCGGTCGGAGGCGGCAGTTCCATTGATACCGCAAAGGCAGTAGCCATCGGTATTCCGTACGACGGCGATGTCTGGGACTTCTTTGAAAAAGGAGTATCTCCGGAAACGGTACTGGGTGTGGGCGTGATCGCAACCACCGCTTCCAGCGGATCGGAAACTTCCAACTGTGCGATCCTTTCCAGCGGCGAATGGAAGCTGGGATTTGAAGATGACCGCATCATTCCGAAGTTTGCCATTATGAATCCGCGCTATACCATCAATCTTCCGATCTATCAGACGATGGTCGGTATCGCCGATGTATATGCGCACCTGCTGGAGCGTTACTTCTCGGATGAAAAGAATTCCGACACCACGGACTATCTGATCGAAGGCGCGATCCGGGCACTGCTGATCAATGCGGATCGTCTGATCAAAGATCCGAAGAATGTGAATGCAAGAGCGGAAGTACAGTGGCTGGCGAGTGTGGCACACAACAACTTCCTGGATGCGGGAAGAAGAGCGGACTGGGGATCCCACCGGATTGAGCACGAGCTGTCTGCGCAGTACAACATTACACACGGTGAAGGAATGGCAGTGGTATTCGTAGCCTGGACCAGGTATATGGCAGAAAAGAAGCCCTGGAGACTGGCACTTCTTGCAAGCCGGGTATATGGCGCGGATGCTTACGATCTGAGCGAGACCGAGCGGGCATACAAACTCTCGGAAGAGTTGGAGCGGTTCTTTAAGAAACTGGGACTCAAGACCACGCTGACAGAGCTTGGTATCGACGATAAGGATTTCGAAGTGATGGCAAAACGAGCAACCAGAAACGGTACCGTAGGACATTACGAACCGTTGGATGCAAACAGTTTTCAGGAGATCCTGAAACTGGCACTGTAAAATTAATAGAAAAAATAAGACAATCAAAACTGAAAGGAGAATAAAAAAATGGCAAGAATCAAATTGGTAGAACAGAACGAGGTAAGCGGCGCAGAGAAGGAGCGCTATGATGAACTGGCAGGCAGAAATGCCGTGACCAATATGAAGAAAGGTCTTTTGAATGACGCAGCAACCTACGATGCATATATGGCTTGGTACACATCATGGAAGCGTCTGGTGGAAGTGATCGGCGAGAAGGATTCCGTTCTTTACGCACACGCAATCTCCACAACCAACTCCTGCCAGTTGTGCTCCCTGTTCTTCATCTCTGATGTGAAGGGGCTGGGACTGGATCCGCACAACCTGGTATACGATGAGAAGGAGCAGGCACTGGTTGATCTGGCGCAGTCCATCGTAAAGAACCCGACCGCCGTATCCGATGAGATCTTTGATCGTCTGCGCAAGTTCTTCAACGATCAGGAGCTGGTCGTGATTGTAGGCTTTGCAGGTCAGATGATCGCAACCAACAACTTCAACTCCGTATTCAAGATCGATGTGGATCAGAGACTGCTTCCGCTGCTGGGCGAATTCAAGCCGGCCACCTGGAGAGAGAACATCAAATAAGAAAATTGCATATGCCAACTTTCGCAAAAACCATGGGACACCGTCTCATGGTTTTTGCTATGCCATGCTCTTGAATCAGACACGGGGACGGTTCTTTTGTCTGAAGGGAGGGCGGCACTGTAACCAAGGAGTCGGAGCAGATAAAGCAGTTTTCGAAGCCTGCCGCAGCAGTTTGTGAGACCAAGCAGCCCCCACTCGCCCGCTAGCATCTGTTTGAGCACAATCTCAAGAAGGGGCCCGCTTGCGGGAAGATCTCTTGAGATATTCGCAAGGGGGGACCCTCTGGGGGGATTCCTTGCGATGTATAGGTAGCGATATGTACAAGACTCGATTAGCGAGTTTGCAAGGGCGAGTCGGTTTGGAGGGGATGCGCAGG
>CAMJAP010000170.1 GCA_946403625.1 uncultured Lachnospiraceae bacterium | reverse complement strand
CAACTTTGCAACGCTTGCTTAGTTATTACCATCAGCTGACCAAAAACGATTAGTTTATATTATCGTTTTTCTTTATCTTCCTCTGCGTCCTTAATCCGATAATAGTCTTCCATATCAAGCGTAAACGTGACATGATCCTTTGCATTTCTTAGTCGTTCGAGCAGACAACAGGTTTCCACATTTCCGGTGAAGGGGAACATATCTACCATGCCCCAGCGGATGATGCGGTAGCCGGCTGCCGAGATAGCTTCCATATCGCGTGCTAAGCTGGTCGGTTTGCATGAAATGTAGACCAGGCTGTCTACGCCGTAATCCAGGATCTTTTTGAGGGCTTTGGGATGGATGCCGTCGCGGGGCGGATCCAGCACGATGTAATCCGGCTTTTCCGTCACATCGTCGAGCACCTTAAGCACATCTCCGGCGATAAAACTGCAATTCGACAGCCCGTTTAATGCAGCATTTTCCTTTGCTGCCTCTACGGCCTCTTCCACGATCTCCACACCGATCACGCGCTCTGCCGCCGGGCTTAACAGCTGCGCAATAGTACCGGTGCCGCTGTACAGGTCAAATACCGTGCCCTTCACACCTTCCTGCATCAGATAGTCGCGCACCAGGGAATAAAGCCGTTCAGCCCCGAGGCTGTTGGTCTGGAAGAAGGAAAATGTGGAAATGCGGAACTTCAGCCCCAGCAATTCCTCGATAAAATAGTCCTGTCCGTACAGAATCTCCATACGGTCGCATTTGATCGCATCGGCAAAATTATCATTTACGATATGCAGGATGCCTGCGAATGTTCCGTCCAGCGGTAATGCACGCAATCCGTCCATCCATTCCCGCAGTATCTCATCCGTCAAAGCTTTCGGTGCGTTTGTCCCCGACGCTGCTACCAGAGCCACCAGGATCTCTCCGGTCTTGGCCGCCTTGCGCACCAGCAGATGCCGCAGAATGCCGGTATGCAGCATACGGTGATAATACGGGATATTCCGCTCCGTAAAGAACTGTCTGGTATAGTCCAGGATCTTGCCGAAATCCGGCTCTGCGATGCGGCAATCCCCGACATTTAAGATATCATAGAAACTGCCTCGCTTATGCAGGCCAAGAGTCATCGGGCCATCCTTGATCTCGTCACCAAAGGTATATTCCATCTTGTTACGATAGCCTTCCTCGCGGGGACTGGACAGGATTCCGTCGTACTGTGCTCCGTCGGTATAGCCTCCAAGCAGACGCTGCACCTGGCCTTCCTTGACCGCCAGTGTCTCCGCATAGGGAAATCCCTGGTACAGACAGCCGCCGCATTGTCCGGCCAGCGCACACGCCGCTACGCCTGCCTCACATGCTGCGGGCTCCACCACTTCTTTTAAGCGGCCTTCTGCCTTGCCTCCACGGCGCTTGCTCACGCCGAAGCGCACGGTCTGCCCCGGCAGGGCGTTTTTGACCATGGCGGTTTCTGTGCCTTCGTCGGTTTGTACCTCTACGATTCCCTTGTTGGGGAAATCCATACGGATGACTTTTCCTGTGTATTCTTGACCTTTTTTCATAGTTTGCTCCTGTATATTTGTTTAGTAGGACTGTATCCGATGACCGTGTCATATACAAACAATCCTCTACATTGCAAGGAATCCCCCCAGAGGGTCCCCCCTTGCAAATATCTTAGGAAACCTTCCCAAGCGCCTTGACTCTTTCGTAAAACCCCTCATCCGGCCTTCGGCCACCTTCCCCCCAGAGAGGGGAAGGCAAGAAAGGGCTGGGTCCCCAAAAGGGGTAAGGCGAACCGCTCCCATTGCGCCCTCAAGGGGGATAACTCCTAAAAAAGGCGGGATTTCGAAATCCCGCCTTTAATCACTCGTACTCCAAGTTCTGATGTCAGAGAAAGATCAGTCCTCGCTGTCCTTCTTCTCGGACTCATCAACTACGAAATCGTCGTCATCGAAGAAATCATCATCAAAGTCATCGTCAAAATCGTCATCAAAATCATCCAGATAATCCGGTGTCATAAACTTGTAAACAGCGTATGCGATCACTGCAACTACGGTAACGATACCGATGATGATCAACACCGTCTTTAAAGTGGACTTCTTCTCCTCAACAACTACTTCCTGCTTCTTGTTCAACAGATCGTTCAGTTTCACAGCTGCCAATACATCTTCTACTCTACTAGACATAACATCCTCCTAAAAAATAATTTTCTAAGATTTTCTTTACCGACTCGTGCCGGTCAAATACATAGTAAAGATCACTACATCAACTATGTATAAGAATACCACAAAATATTCCGTTTTTCCAGCCTTTTTTTATATCTTTTGTAACTTCGCAAAGGCTGCGTACATCACTTTCTGGCCCACTTCGTCAAAACGGACGGTCACCTGATAGTCCCGGCTGCCCTTTTCGATGGCCAGCACTTCGCCCTCACCGAACTTGATGTGCAGCACGCGGTCGCCCACCTTATAATCCGGCTCGCCGAACTTCATCTCACCGCCCTTGATCAGCTCAACCTGCGCCTTCTGTGCCGCCTCTTCCTTCTCTTTGTGCTTCTTCGGCGGTATAAAGCCTCTCTCAGGGATCTCGTCCCTGCTGAACGGCATCTCTTTAAAGAACTTGCGGGCGCTGGAGCTCTCGCTGTAGCGTTCTTCCGACCGTCCGCCACTGTAACTGTTAAACTCGCGTCTGCCGCCGAAATCGCCGGAGGAATAGGAACTGCTGCTCCGCTCAAAGCCGTAACTCTTCGGCACCTCGCCTTCCAGATACTCCTTCGGGATCTCTTCCACGAAACGGCTCACCGCATTGCACTGCGTCTCTCCGCGTACCATGCGGGAACGGGCCGCGCTGATGCACAGCACATCCTTGGCACGGGTGATGGCAACATAGGCCAGACGCCGCTCCTCTTCCTCATCCTCGTCGCTGTCGCTGTTGATCGTCATATAGCTCGGGAAGATACCGTCTTCCATACCGCACAGCCAGACTCTGGGGAATTCCAGACCTTTTGCGCTGTGCACGGTCATCAGCAGCACACGGGAAACCTCTTCGTCCGCATTGTCCAGATCGGACACCAACGCCACATCCTCCAGAAACTCCGACAGGGTTGCCCCCTCGTGCTCTTCTTCAAAGGTGCGCATACGGTTCATCAATTCCTGAATATTCTCGATACGGTCTTCCGCATCATCCTCATCCGATTCCCGGATCTCATCCACATAGCCGGTCTCATCCAGCATATTGGCGGTGGTCTCGGTCAGGCCGTAATCCGCGATCACGGAACGGTAAGATTCGATCATTTTGGCAAATGCCGCGATCTTGTCCGCCGCCTTTCCCAGCCCCGGGATATCCTTTGCCTTTACGCATGCATCAAAGAAGGACATGCCCTGCCCTTCGGCATAGTCCGTCACCTTCTGGATGCTGGTGGCACCGATCCCGCGCTTGGGTACATTGATGATACGGCGCACCGCCAGATCGTCCCTGGCATTATCGATGGTCTTTAAATACGCCAGCACATCCTTGATCTCTTTTCTCGCGTAGAAGTTCACGCCGCCGACGATATAATAAGGGATATTTTCCCGTACAAATGCCTCTTCAAACTCACGCGACTGCGCATTGGTACGATACAGGATCGCGCAGTCCAGATACTCGGCTTTGCCCTTACGCTTCAACCGTCCGATCTCGGAAACCACTTCTTCCGCTTCTTCTTTACCGGTACCGTACTGCCGGAAATACACCGGCTCGCCGTCCTTACGATCCGTCCACAGTGCCTTTGCCTTTCGGCCTTTATTGTGGGCGATCACGGCATTGGCCGCATTCAGAATATACTGGGTGCTGCGGTAGTTCTGCTCCAGCTTGATCACCTTGGCGCCGTGGAATACCTTTTCAAAATTCAGGATATTCTGGATATTGGCACCACGGAACTTATAAATGGACTGGTCATCATCACCTACCACGCAGATGTTCTTACGCTTGCCGGCCAGGAGTTTTACCAGCTCGAACTGGGCATTGTTGGTATCCTGATACTCGTCCACCATGATGTATTGGAAGCGGTTCTGGTAGTTTTCCAGCACCTCCGGGCACGCCTGGAACAGGTAAACGGTCATGCGCAGCAGATCGTCAAAATCCAGCGCATTGTTCTTACGCAGGATGTCCTGATACTCGTTATACGCCTGAATGATCTTGTGCTTGCTGAAATCCCGCTCGTTCAGTTCCTGATATTCTCTGGGCCCAAGCAGTTCGTTCTTTGCATTGGAGATCTCCCGCAGCACCGTCGCTTCCTTGAGCATCTTGGGATCGATCTGCAGTTTCTTAAAGACCTGCTTCATAACCGACTTGCTGTCATCGGTATCATAGATGGTAAATGCATTGTCATAGCCGATCTGGTCGATATGGCGTCTGAGCAGGCGCACGCATGTCGCATGGAAGGTCATAACCCATACGCCTTCCGAGCCTTCGCCAACGATCTTGTCCACACGCTCACGCATCTCTCCGGCCGCCTTGTTGGTAAAGGTGATGGCCATGATGTTATACGGCTTTACCCCGATCTCGCTGATCAGGTAAGCCACGCGATGGGTCAGCACTCTGGTCTTGCCGGAGCCCGCACCCGCTATGATCAAAAGTGGGCCGTCGACATGGCTGGCCGCTTCATATTGTCTGTCGTTTAA
>CAMJAP010000169.1 GCA_946403625.1 uncultured Lachnospiraceae bacterium | reverse complement strand
TGTTTTACGCATCATGATGTACTGATAGGATGTGGAAAAGCTAAAGAATGGGTAAGAAATTTAAAAAAGACAAAAGGCTGAAAAGTATGGAACATATGACTGGTTTGGAAAATGAGAATATAAAAAACATAACTGATATCATGCGTGAAGCGGTTAAGAATTCGGAAGGATACCGATTTGAGAAGATAGCAAAAGAATTAGAACAAATACCCAATATATGGTGCACGGATGACTATGATAGCAACGGAAAATGGTATATTATCAGTCGCAGTGACGGAAAAACAGTTATTGAAGATTACGGTTATTTGTCCAGCGAGTATCCGATTGCATTTTTATTTGATACGTGCCCTAAAGAGGTGCGCGAAAAATTATTAGATAATCAAGTACTTATCGATGATTATTCTGAAAAGTGTTGTTGTGATGAGGAAGTATTAGGAAAATACATCAACAAGAGATTCCTTGATGATAGGTTTATGTATGACTATAATTTACCTTTTAATGAAGAGGTGTTTATAGAAATTGATGATGGAGCGTGTTATATTAACCCATATAATTTCTGTTTTACAGATCTTCTTGAAGACTCATATACCCTATAGCCAGAGGTCAAACCCTATAAAGAAAGAGGAAATATGGAATATCGCATAATGGAGTCAGCAGACTCCCTGTACGAAAATGTAAGGAGTATACGGTTGGGAGAGGGGAAGCGTCTTTGGTTGTATAAAGGCGACGAACCGTTTCTTTCTGTGGATATTAATATACCACAGTGTTTTTTTGATGCAATCCTGTTTAAGGATTATCTTGTGATCGGAAATTATTTCGAGGGAATCTATTTTATAAACCTGGATGATCTTAAAATCCGGAATATTAAGGTGACCGGATATTTTGGACATTTTGAGGTCGAAAAAGACAGACTGTATGTTCTTGGTTGTGAAGATGTAATGGCATTTGATGAGCGTATGGAATTATTGTGGCAAAGCGAGCCCCTGGCGGTGGATGGCGTGGTTTGCGATGCTATCGATGGCGACAGGATGGTACTGTCCTGCGAAATGGATCCGCCGGGAGGTTGGGTAGAACGCGTTATCTCTTTGAAGGATGGCAGCATACTTAAGTGAGATTACAAAAATGATGCGGAGGATAACAATGGGCGCATTGTATGATGAGATTTCAAAAAAAGATGGTTTATTGGTCAAATTGCGTTGTGATAATAATTTTGATGATGATGATTTTCAAAATATAAAGAAAGCACTGTTAAATGCAATTCCAGTCTGGAAAGAGACGGGGCAGGTTAAAACGGATGATTTTGTTGTAATGCTCGAGCTGATCCGGTCTCTTGCCGGGGGAAGCAGATTTTGGAGTGACGAAGTACAAATGGCTGTCGAAGATGCTGAATTGGAGATTATGGATATTGTTCATGACGCACTGTGTTAATCAGAGAGTTTATGCATTTGGAAAATTTGGCTTTCTCTGAATAAAAAACAGGCATTTTTGTCTTATACGCAAGACAATATGAGGCGGGGGCTGTTCTGCGGAGAAAACGGCCGCTTCTGAAGATGTTTACATAATTCAACCTTTACATATAGTATCCCATGTGGTAAAATCATACAGAATATTGGATTTTTTGATGTTGGTTTTCGATAAATGGTATTTATGGTAACCAAAAGAGGTAGGAAAAGTGGACAGACAGGAATATAAGATCTTATCGGAACAGATCACGAAATTGAGTGCAAACCAGCAGTTTGCGGAGGCAGCAGAGATCGCGGACCAGATCGATTGGCGTAAGGTGCGGAGCTTCAGCACTCTGATGAATATCAGCGAGATCTATCAGTTCAACCATCGTTACGAAGATGCCCTGGAACTGATGCTGATGGCATATGACCGCAATCCGAAAAACCGCAGCATCGTTTATTCGCTGTGTGAACTGTATGTCCTGTTGAACGACAATATCAAATCGCTGGAATTCTTCGGGCTGTACAAGAGACTGGCGCCGAAGGATATGAGCGGACATTATATCCTGCAGTACAAGATCCAGGAGATGCAGGGAGCGTCGCTGGATGACCAGATCGCGTTGTTGGAGATGTTTACCCGCAAGGAATACCGTGAGGAATGGGTTTACCAGCTGGCGTATCTGTATCACCGCGTGGGTCTGAGCACCAAGTGCGTGGAGACCTGTAACGGACTGGTGGCGATGTTTGGCGAAGGTCCTTTTGTGATCAAGGCATTGGAGCTGAAGATGCTGCACGCACCGCTGCGTCCGGACGAGCAGAGGATCTATGACCGTCGTGGGCAGATTGCAGACAAGATCCAGGCCTATGAGAGTGACGAATATACGGAAGAACAGCCGGAACCGGGGCTACATCCGGAGATGGGCGATCCTGCTGACTGGCATGTCAAGACGATCGATATGAGCAAGTTCAATACGATCGCTATGCAGAATGAGCTGGCAAAGAGCATGCGTGAGCTGATGGCAGAGAGCAATACCTCCGGCAACGGTCACGGAAAAGCGATGGCGGCGGAAGATTTTATGACCACCGGCGAGATGGAGCAGGAACAGTGGACGGAAGAGACCGAGCCGCTGGAGGATGGTCCGGACGACGGCGCCTATTACGGGGATGACGAAGAGTATGCGGATGACCATACCATGTTTATCCCGCAGGGCGAATACGGTGAGGAAGGCAATTACGACGAGAACGGCGAGTACTACGAGGAAGACGGCGAATATGCCGAGGACGGTGAGTACTACGAAGACGGTGAATATGCCGAGGACGGTGAGTACTACGAAGACGGCGAATATGCCGAGGATGGCGAGTACTACGAAGACGGCGAATATGCCGAGGATGGCGAGTACTACGAAGACGGCGAATATGCCGAGGACGGCGAGTATTACGAAGATGGCGAATATGCCGAGGATGGCGAGTATGCCGAAGACGGCGAATATGCCGAGGATGGCGAATATGCTGAAGACGGTGAATATGCCGAAGAAGGTGAATACACTGAGGACGGCGAATATGCTGAGGAAGACGGCGTAGAAGAAACGACGGAAGAGAACGAGGATGCCGAAGTGATCTCTTCGGAAACAGTATCTTCTGAAATCGTATCTTCTGAAATCGTATCTTCTATAAAAGAAGGCGAATCTGCGGAAGATACCACGGCAGAAGACATTACAAGGGAAGCAAACGACGCTGCATCGGAAGAGACGGAAGATGCGGCCGAAGCATTGACGACAAGCGCTGAGGAAGAGGATGCATCCGCGGAGGAAGCAACTACCCAGGGCAATATCATACTGGGGACGGGAGACCTGAGCGAGATCCGTATTTCCGGGATCTCGGCAGACCCGCAGCCGATCGAAGTGCCGGCGCCTGCAGAGATGACCGAACCGAAGAAGGGCGAGGTTTTCTTTGAGGACAGCACGGCGGATATCGTGATCGACAGCCTGCCTGCCGGAACCAATACGGAATACCTGTCCATGCAGCGCGTTGCGGAGAATGTACGCATGGAAGAACAGATCGAAAAAGCGGAGAAAGCCAAGGAAGTACCGGCGGATGTAGAGGTGCGCAGAAAGCGCAAGGAGCCGGATTCCAAGATTGAAGATATGTTGTATACGGCAGCAGACGGACAGATGGGACTTTCGGTTCCGCAGTCCAAGGTGGTGGAAAAACAGATCACCGGTCAGATCGAGATCAGTGATTATCTGGCAGACTGGGAAGACAAGAAACGCCGCAAGAGCGAGGCGCAGAAGCAGGCACTGGAGAAGCGGATCAACGACAGCACCGGTCCGATCTTTGCGGGCTATGATGAGCGCATGCGCAACAATATGATCAACGAACTGGACCGGGAGCAGAAGCTGTTTGCGGACAAGTATCGTGCCGATGATATTGAATTCCGCAGTGTGGATGATGTTGCGAAGGAAAATGCAGCGCCGAAGTCGACGGTACAGAAAGTAACGCCGATACCGGAAGAGGAGACACAGGAAGCGCACAAGTCCATCTGGGATGAAGTGCATGAAGCGATCGAAGCGGAGCAGACCAAGCAGCCGGAGGAAGGCGATGTCAGTGCAACACAGCCGATCGGCCTGGTGGATTCGGTGGAAAATGTGGTCAGCGGACTGGGCGACAGTGCCGGGGAAGAGGCGGTACTGGCGACGGAAACGGTTGCCGGAACCACCGGTCTGGTGGATGCGGCAGCAGCGGCAGTGGAGCAGATCGTGAATAAGGCAGCCGCAGCATCGGAAGAAGAGGAAGAGCCGAAGAAGAGCGGCTACGAGGAAGGCTTCTTTGACGGCGAGGTCGATGAGGACGAGGATCTGCCGGACGAAGAGGAAGAAAAGACTTCCGAAGAAGTTGCGGAAACGGAGGAAGAGACCGAAGAAGCTTCTGAAGAAACTGCCGAAGAAACATCGGAAGAAGAAGCATCCGAAGAAACCGCGGAGGAGGAATCCGAAGAGATCTCCGCAGAGGATGAAGGATCCGAAGAAGAGCTCGTGGCCGAAGAGGATGCGGATTCGGAAGATGACGAAGAGGTAGAATATATCGAAGACGGTGAATTCGCCGAGGACGAAGAGTATGCGGAAGACGGCGAATACTATGAGGACGGCGAGTACGCGGAAGACGGCGAATACTACGAGGACGGCGAGTACGAGGAAGACGGCGAATACTACGAAGACGGCGAGTATGCCGAAGACGGTGAATACGAGGAAGAC
>CAMJAP010000168.1 GCA_946403625.1 uncultured Lachnospiraceae bacterium | reverse complement strand
TTAAAAGTCATCACCCCCAAGGTATTCGGCGACGAGCGCGGATACTTTATGGAGACCTATAATTTCAACGATTTCAAGGAAGCCGGCATTGATCAGGTATTCGTACAGGACAATCAGTCGTCCTCCACAAAGGGCGTGCTGCGCGGCCTGCATTATCAGATCGAGCATCCGCAGGACAAGCTGGTACGCGTAGTTCGCGGCGAAGTATTTGACGTGGCAGTGGATCTGCGCAAGGGCTCCGCAACCTACGGACAGTGGTTTGGTGTGCTCCTTTCCGAAGAAAACAAGAAGCAGTTCTTTATCCCGAAGGGCTTTGCCCACGGTTTTGTAGTGCTTTCCGATTATGCGGAGTTCTGCTACAAGTGCAGCGATTTCTATCATCCGGGCGATGAGGGCGGCCTGCGTTATAACGATCCGGACATTGCGATCGAATGGCCCATCCCGGAAGATCTGGAACTGAATATCAACGAACGCGACCGTAACTGGCCGTCTTTCGCGGAATATCGCAACAGGTAAGCCAATGTCGGATTTATGGAAGAATCGCCAGCTGGTATGGAAACTGGCGAAAAATGATTTTAAAAAGCGCTACGCAGGCTCCTATATGGGAGCGCTGTGGGCGTTGGTACAGCCGGTCGTTACGGTCGTGCTGTACTATTTTGTTTTTGAAGTGGTCTTTGACACGCGTTCACAACGGCTCGCCGGCGGAATCGAGGCACCGTATGTACTGTGGCTGACCGCAGGCCTGGTGCCGTGGTTTTATTTCAGCGAAGCCGTGATGCAGGGCATGTACGCTTTTTTGGAGTATAACTATCTGGTCAAAAAGGTGGTCTTTGAGATCCGGGTATTGCCGGTGGTCAAAGTGCTGGGCGCCAGCTTTATTCATGTCTTTTTTGCGGCGGTAATGCTGCTGATGTACTTTATCTATGGTTACGGGCCCAGCCTGTATCTGTTGCAGTTACCCTATTACAGCCTGTGTATGTTCGTGATGATCGTGGCCATCAGCTATACGACCAGTGCGATCGTGGTCTTTTTCCGCGACCTGGCGCAGATCGTCAATATCCTGATGCAGGTCGGAATGTGGGCGACGCCCATTCTGTGGGACCTGGGCTTTTTACAGGGCAAATGGGAAGGGCTTCGCATCGTCTTTAAACTCAATCCCGTCTACTACATCGTAAACGGTTACCGAGAATCTCTTTTCGAAGGCCGGTGGTTCTGGGAAAACATCCCGCTTACGCTGTACTTCTGGGGCGCTACCGCGCTGCTGCTGCTGATCGGACTGGGATTGTTCAAACGCTTAAGAATTCATTTTGCGGACGTACTGTAACTATACTTGCCTTCCCCCTTCTAGGGGGAAGGTGCCCGAAGGGCGGATGAGGGTAATCTTAGGAAGGGGCCCACGCAGTGGGAAGGATTCCTTACGATGAACGATATAAGAGGAAAAGTATTACATTGAATACCAATATTGCGATCGAGGTTAAAAACCTCTGCAAAACTTACAAATTGTACGATCGAAACCGAGACAGGCTGTGTGAAGCGCTGCATCTGACGTGCAAGCCCAGGCACAAGGAACATCACGCACTGTACGATGTGTCCTTCGATATCAAGACCGGCGAGACGGTGGGCATCATCGGAACCAACGGCTCCGGTAAGTCCACGATCCTAAAGATCATCACCGGTGTGCTCAATGCGACCTCCGGTGAGGTAAATGTGAACGGACGCATCTCCGCACTGCTGGAACTGGGCGCCGGTTTCAATCCTGAATATACAGGCCTGGAAAACATCTATCTGAACGGTACGATGATCGGCTTTTCCGAAGAAGAGATTGATGCGAAGCTGGACGATATCCTGGCATTTGCGGATATCGGCGACTTTGTGCATCAGCCGGTGAAGACCTATTCCTCCGGTATGTTCGTGCGACTGGCCTTTGCATTGGCCATCAACATCGAGCCGGAGATCCTGATCGTAGACGAGGCACTGTCCGTCGGCGATGTGTTCTTCCAGTCGAAGTGCTATCACAAATTTGAGGAATTTAAGGAGCAGGGCAAGACGATCCTGTTTGTAAGCCACGATATGTCGAGCATCGCCAAATACTGCGACCGCGTGATCCTGCTGGAAAAAGGCAAGAAACTGGGCGAAGGCGCGCCGAAGAAGATGCTGGACATCTACAAGCAGGTGCTGGTCGGACAGTACGAGGCACCGGCCGATGCGGTAGAAAAGATGGAAGCGGAGACATCCGGGGACGAAAATATCGAGGACGTGGAAACGCTGGAATACGGCTCCGGCAAGGCGCAGATCACGGAAGTGTATGTGACCGATCCCCAGGGACGCCGCATCAATGCCGTGATGAAGGGAACGGAATGCACCGTTCATATGAAAGTGGAGATCAAGCAGGATGTGCCGGCACCGATCTTTGCCTTGTCTTTTAAAGATGTGAAGGGCACGGAGATCTGCGGCACCAACACGATGTTTGAAAAGGCCTTTTTGGATCCCTGTAAGGCGGGCGAAAAGAAGGAGATCACCTTCACGCAGCAGGTGGATCTGCAGGGCGGCGAGTATCTGCTGTCCTTTGGCTGCACCGGCTACGAAGGCGACGATTTCACGGTTTACCACCGTCTGTACGACGCGCTGCAACTGACCGTCGTATCCGAAAAAAATACTGTAGGATTCTACGATATGAACTCGAAGGTAGTCGTAAAAGATTTCTAAGCCTTCCCCCTTCTAGGGGGAAGGTGGCGCGCAGCGCCGGAAGAGGGTATATCATGTCACAATCAACCGAAAAAATCGGAAATGTTACTTTAGATCTGCGCTTTTACGGCGGAGCCGACCTGTATTGCGACGGTGCCGTCGAAGACGAGCTGCTGCAGATCGTAAAGGAGCATGCACCGTCCGAATATCCCGCCATTATTGCGGAGCGTAAAAACTGGCCGATCCTGTATCATTTGTCGGATCTGCGGGAAAACATCGTGTCATGGCTGCGCATCCCCGAGGGGGCCAAAGTCCTGGAAGTCGGTGCCGGTTGCGGTGCCATTTCCGGTGTGCTTTCGGAAAAAGCAGGCACACTCACTTGTGTGGAACTTTCGAAAAAACGCAGCATGATCAATGCCTATCGCCATAAAGATGCCGAGAACATGACCATTATGGTGGGCAATTTTGAAGATATCGAACCTTCCCTGGATACCGATTACGACTATATCTTTCTGATCGGCGTGCTGGAATACGCCGGCAGCTATATTCACGATGCCGAGCCGCATCGCCGTTTTATGGAGATCATCCGTAAGCATGCGAAAGAAAACGGCCGCATCGTTGTTGCAATCGAAAACCGTCTGGGTATGAAATATTTTGCCGGGGCGAGAGAAGATCATCTGGGCAGTTTCTATTCCGGTATCGAGGATTATCCGGATGGCGGTCCGGCGCAGACCTTCAGCCGGCCGGCACTGGAGCAGATCTTCAAGACTGCCGGATGCAAAGAGATGCATTTCTATTATCCGTACCCGGATTATAAATTTATGAACACGCTTTATTCCGACCGGCGTCTGCCGCAGGTGGGAGAGTTGCGTAACAATCAGTTGCATCTGGACCGCGACCGCATGCTCCTCTTTGATGAGCAGCGTGCCTTTGACGGTGTGATCCGCGAAGAGGTCTTTCAGCTCTTTTCCAACTCGTACCTGGTGGTGCTGGGCGGCGCATCGGAAGTGGTCTACAGCAAGTATTCTAACGACCGTGCGGTGGACAAGGCGATCCGCACGGACATCGTGGAAAGTAAAGAAGGCGTGTGCGTGCAGAAATATCCCTGCACCAAAGCAGCGGCAGCGCATATTTCCGCCATCGAAAAGGCAGGGAAAATGCTGGCACAGCGCTACGAAGGCAGCGAGCTGATGGTGTGTCCGGTGAAGCGTACCCCGGATGGCAGCGGCTTGAGCTTCCCGTTCTTAAAAGGCGAGACATTGGAAAACCTGCTGGATCGGAAGGTAAAAGCCGGTGATGAGCAGGGCATAAAAGAGCTGCTTACGAAATATTATGAACTGGCGGCGTTTCACGCAAAAGAAAGAGTCACGGATCTGGATATGATCTTTTCGAATATCCTCATCCACAACGGGCAGTGGCAGCTCATCGATTATGAGTGGACCGTGGAAGAAGCACGCCCGGTGGAAGAACTGGTACGACGCGCCTTTTATGTATATTTGGCTGACCACGCAAATGCGGATCGGATCGGCACGGAGGCAAATTTTGCGTGCCTGCATCTGTCCAAAGATCGCTTTGATATGCCGGCACTCAAAAAGGCGGAAGCGGAGTTTCAGAAACTCAGCACCGGAGACCGCGTATCTCTGGGGCGCATGAATGAGCTGCTCGGAAACGAAGTGGCATTGCGCGAGTGGATGATGCAGATCTGGGAAGCCAAGAATGTGCACCGCGAACAGTTTTATCAGGCGCAGGTGTACTTTGACTACGGCAACGGATTTTCCGAAGCAGACAGCATGTATCCGCAGGTGGAAAAGAAGGACGATCACACGCTGGAAGTACATATCCCGTTATCGGAACGGATCCGCGCGGTGCGTTTCGATCCGGCCAAGACGAGTTGTGTGTTGCACATACTCGAGATCGAGGGCGGAGGAAAACTCGGCAAGCGCATCCCCGGCAACGGCGGTGAGGTACAGGAAAATGTTTACTGCTTCCACGGGGACGACCCGAACCTGACCATTCCCCTCGCCAAAAAAGGACGTGCCGTGGAACTGGTGATCCGCTAT
>CAMJAP010000167.1 GCA_946403625.1 uncultured Lachnospiraceae bacterium | reverse complement strand
TTTCAGGACAAAGTAAAAATGACAGTGGTTAACTGTCATTTTCAGAGAAGGTATTTCTTTCTTATGGGGTTATAGCAAAAAACTATAAATGTATTGGGGGTTACAATATGCATTATAGCAGAACCCCGTAATATGTCTATTCTCAAAATTAACAAATTTTACAAAGTCTGCATCATTTCTTTGTGCATTTTTTAAATACCCTTAAATGATAGCTCCTGCAGGCTTTTTAAACAGTGCTTCGAACTCTTCGCGGTTGATGCGTTCCTTCTCGATCAGCAATGCTGCACAACGATGTAATACTTCGATGTTCTCTTCCAGGATACGCTTTGCTTCGTCGTGGCACTCATCGATGATGCATTTTACTTCCGCATCGATCTCGGCTGCCTTAGCCTCGCTGGTGGTCTTGGCGTGTGCCAGATCGCGTCCGATGAAGACTTCGTCCTCATCCTCTTCGTAGCAGATCAGCCCCAGCTTGGACATACCGTAACGGGTAACCATTCCTCGTGCCGCCTTGGTCGCCTGCTTGATATCTGCAGATGCGCCCGTGGTCACATCGTCAAAGATGATCTCTTCCGCCACACGACCGCCCAGCGTCATCATCAGCATCTGGCGGATCTGTTCCTTGGTCTCGTGATGATCATCGTTGTCCGGGATGGGCATCATATAGCCTGCAGCACCTGCACCGGTCGGAATAATGGATACCGTGTATACAGAGCCGGTCAACGGCAACAGATGCATCAGGATCGCGTGGCCGGATTCGTGGTAAGCCGTGATCTTTTTGTCGCGGTCCGAAACGATATGGCTGCGCTTCTCCGTACCGATACCTACCTCAATGAAGGATTTCTTGATATCCTCCGCATTTAAGAACTTTCGCTCGTCTCTGGCGGCTTTGATCGCTGCCTCGTTCAACAGGTTTTCCAGATCTGCTCCGGTAAAGCCGGAAGTTCTTCTTGCCACTTCCTTCAGATCCACATCCGAGCCCAGCGGCTTGTTCTTGGAATGTACCTTCAGGATGTCCTCTCTGCCTCTTACATCCGGTGCGCTGACCGTGATCTTGCGGTCAAAGCGTCCCGGTCGCAGGATCGCGGGATCCAGGATATCCACACGGTTGGTCGCCGCCAGCACGATGATACCTTCGTTGATACCGAAACCGTCCATCTCTACCAGCAACTGGTTCAGGGTCTGTTCACGCTCATCGTGTCCGCCGCCCATACCGGTACCGCGGCGTCTTGCCACCGCATCGATCTCGTCGATAAAGATGATACACGGTGCGTGTTTCTTTGCTTCGGAAAACAGATCACGCACACGGGATGCACCCACACCGACAAACATTTCCACAAAGTCCGAACCGGAAATGGAAAAGAACGGTACTTTTGCCTCACCGGCGATGGCTTTTGCCAAAAGGGTCTTACCGGTACCCGGGCGTCCCTCCAACAGCACACCCTTCGGAATACGGGCACCCACCTCGGTATACTTCTCCGGCTTTCTCAAAAAGTCCACGATCTCGTCCAGATCTTCTTTTTCTTCCTGCAGACCCGCCACATCCGCAAATGTGATCTTGCAGTCGTTGATCATCTGGGCCCGGCTCTTGCCGAAATTCATCATCCGGCTGTTACCGCCGCCGCCCTGATTGCTCATCATCGAGCTGAAGAAAAATACGAAAATGATCAGTACGACCAGGGAGGGCAATACATACAGCAGAAACCAGTTCTCTTCCGGCACATCTTCCACCCGGACGGAGATATTGTGTTCCTTTGCGTAGCTTTCGATCTCCCGCACATCGGTAACATGGAACTGGCGTATGCCGCTGTTGTTCATCGTTACCTGGATCGTACCCGTAGGCACTTCCTTGTTCTGCGTGATCACAACACTGACCACCTGGCCCTGTGCGACCGCCTCTTCAAACTGCTCCTTCGTGTAGTTGCTCGTCTGCCTGGTGGAAAAACTAACCCAGATCGCCACTGCCAGCAACAGCACGATCACCAGAAAGACAAAGCTGTGATTTTGCTTTTTCAACGTTCGTCTCCTTTAAAACACCTATTCTATCGCCAGCCGTCTGTTCGACGGGGGACAACCTTGTTTATTCCTCATCACCCAAGATGCCGATGTAAGGAAGATTTCTGTAATTCTGGGCGTAATCCAGTCCCCAGCCCACGATAAACTCGTCCGGGACCTCAAAGCCCACATAGTCCACATCCACCGGATGCGTTCTGCGATTCGGCTTGTCCAGCAGCGTGCACAGCTTCAGGGAAG
The DNA here is from genome assembly GCA_946403625.1 of uncultured Lachnospiraceae bacterium. Classification (GTDB taxonomy): domain Bacteria; phylum Bacillota; class Clostridia; order Lachnospirales; family Lachnospiraceae; genus NK4A136. Next base: position 2,582 of record CAMJAP010000167.1, on the reverse strand, counting down.
CCGGCTTGCGCTCCTTGAGCATCTCCAGCAGGTAGGACAGGGTGCGTCCGGTATCCACGATATCTTCGATCACCAGCACATCCCTCGCCTGGATGCCTTCCGTAAGATCGCGGATAATGCTGACCTTGCCTGTCGATGTCTTGCCGTTACCGTAACTGGATACGGTGATAAAATCAATGGTCACCGGCACCGTGATGTGTCGCGCCAGTTCGCAGGTAAAGAAAATGCTGCCCTTGAGAATGCAGATCAGATGCAGGCTTTTGCCTTCATACTCCTTGCTGATCCGGGCCCCCAGTTCCCGTATCCTCTCCTTCACCTGTTCTTCGCTGATCAGTACTTTTATCGTATCTGCCATGTCCATAACCCTCCGGATCTCTTATCCTTTAAAGAAATAATTTTATCAGTTTTTCCGCAAAAGTTCAATATATTCCCGCCTTCGCAGGGCAAAGAGGCCGTGGGGCAGATCCAGCATTTTCCCGCATGGGAGGGTGAATAATCCCAGGAAGATCCCCACATGTTTTGCCGTGATATCCTTTGCGCAGCCGCTCACTTCCTGCATACAGCACAGGGCCAGCCGCTCCTGCAGATACGGGTGCAACGCCAAAAAAGCCGCCCGGTCCATCCGGATCCCGTCTGCCTGCGCCGTCACGACTTTCTCATAAGCCTCCTGCAGGCTGGCACAGATAAAATCCTCCGCCGCACTCAGCTGTCCTGCTGCCGTGTGGATATGTTCCGCCGCCTGTGCATTTACTTCCGATTCCGCAAGCGGCAGGATATGGTGTCTTATACGGTTTCGGGCATAATCATCGCCCTCGTTCGTACTGTCCGTTCGCCACGGCTGACCGCAGGAGCGCAGATAATCCTCCACCTCGGTTCGGCTCAGAAAAAGCATAGGCCGGATGATCGCATCCCGCTTGGGCTGCATACCGCCCAGGCCTTTCAGTCCGCTTCCCCGGAACAGATGGTGCAGCACCGTCTCCGCATTGTCATTTAAGGTATGGGCAACGGCCAGCTTCTTTGTCTCCGGCTCCCCGGGCAGTTCTTCCAGATACGCAAAGAACGCCTCGTACCGCAGGATCCGGGCCGCCTCTTCCGTTGATGAGATCTTGTGAGTGCGCAGATAGCCTTCCACATCCACATCCCGCCGGATGCATGGCACACCGCAGCGGTCACAGAGCTCCTGCACAAACGCCGCATCCTCCGCCGCATCCTCACGCAGATGATGATTGATATGCATCACCCGCAGCGTCACCTCGCTGTCACGGTACAACTTCCACAGCAAAAGAAAAAGACACACGGAATCGGCACCTCCCGATACTCCCATCAGTATCGTATCCTTCGGTGCAACCAGTCCATGTGCTTTGATGAATTCTTTTATCCTTTGTTCCGGATGACTGCCGTTTTGTACCATTTGATCAATATCGTTCCGAAAGCTTATTCATCCTTCTGGAAAACGATCTCGCCTTCATAAACATAACCCAGTTTTTCCTTGGCGATCTCCTCCGCATATTTCTTGGTATGGGTGTAGGTCTCGAACTGCTCCAGCTCCCCGGTACGTTCCTGCTCCTGCATCAGCTTTTCGTTCATCGCGGCGATCTCCGCATCCAGCTGCTTCTCCTGCTGCCGCAGCGCCAGGCTGTTATAACCGAACAGGCCGACAAAGACCACCAGCGTGATCAGTACCAGCACAACGCCCAAATGTCCTTTTTTCTTCGGTCTCCGAAAAGCCGCTACCTTCTGTTTCATAACAATCCCTTTTGACGGTTTTTTGCCGCCCTTGTTTACATAATTCGTATCTTTAATGATAAAACGCGACGCCCCATCTGTCAAGGCAGGGACCGAATATAATCAAAGATAATCAGATATATTCAAACATATTCTCGGCATCTTCCTTACGCACGCTCTCCTGCAGGGACAGCACGCGTACCTTGGTTTCCTTATTGCCGAAAGCGATGGTGATCTCGTCTCCCACCTTTACATCCACGGAGGCCTTTGCCACCTTGTCATTGATCTGCACGCGGCCCGCATCACAGGCTTCGTTCGCAACGGTACGCCGCTTGATCAGTCTCGATACCTTTAAAAATTTGTCCAGTCTCATCTTCATCCCCCATTCCTGTAAAGAAAAAAGGGTACACCGAAGTGCACCCTCAGATAATCTCTGCCGAATAATTAGTTCAGCGCATCCTTGAATGCCTTGCCCGGCTTGAACTTCGGAGCCTTTGCAGCTGCGATCTTCATGGTCTCGCCAGTCTGCGGGTTACGGCCGGTACGAGCGCTTCTCTTGGATACTTCAAAAGTACCAAAGCCAACCAGCTGAACCTTGTCACCCTTCTTCAGAGCCTTGGTTACAGTATCGGTAAATGCGTTTACTACTTCCTCTGCATCCTTCTTTGTCAGGCCAGCCTTATCAGCGATTGCTGCTACCAGTTCTGTCTTGTTCATTGTTTTCTCCTCCTGTGATGTAAATTGCGGCTTTTTGGTATTTCCGAAAAGCCGTAAGTTTATTTATACGGCATTTCACCGCCCTTGTCAATCCCTGTTACCGAATCTCGACCAATTCCGAAAAAGAATAATTTACATTG
>CAMJAP010000166.1 GCA_946403625.1 uncultured Lachnospiraceae bacterium | reverse complement strand
TCGATCCGATCACGATGCCGGCGATGATCACGGCGGCGCAGCAGAGCTTGTAGCCGATGCCTTTTTCTTTAAAGACAAAGCGGCCTGCCAGGATGGTGACGATGCATCCGGCCTGCTTGAGCAGTGTCATAACGGTCACCTGCGAATCCCCGATCTGGTTGGCGATAAACAGTGCACGGTCCGCTATGATGAATAAGAAACTGAGGATCCAGATCCAGTAGTTCTTCATCGCCCGCTTTACATCCATTTTCGTCCGGGTCACCAGGATATATGCCGCGTACATAATGAGCAAAAATAACATATACCAGAACTGCAGCTGTGCCGGTGTCACGTCTTTCGTCAGGATCTTGTCCATCGTACCGCTTACTGCGTTCAATAAAGCGGACAGGAATGCCATGACGATGAAAAGGATCGGTTTTCCCTTTTCCTCCGGTTCCACATGCTCGGGATGCACGCTTTCGGGTTCGTCGGCTTCCGTCACCGGTATCACCGTTTGATCGCTCTCTGTTCCTGCCGTTTCGGGGATTGCTGCCGCCTTAGCCATCGCCCGTTTTGCCTCGCGTTTCTCCCGCCACGGCTTTTCATAACGGAGGGCGATCAAGCCTGCTGCCACCAGAATGATCCCGGTTGCCTTATGGCCGGTCAAGGTCTCGTGCAGTACAAATACGCCCAGTAGCGTGGAAAACAGCACCCGCGACAGATCCAGCACGCCGTAGACGCTGATGGGGATCTCTTTCACAGCCTTGAAGCCGCACAACCACGCCACAAAGATAATGAAGGACTTGAGTGCCACCAGTCCGTACAGTTCCGGGGTAAGGCCGCCCACATCTCCCGAAAACGGCAGCACCATTATAAAACCGATCAATGTATAAAAGAAAAGTACCTCCAGAAGGGTACTTTTCTCAAAGGATTTCTTTTTAACTATCTCGCGAACGCCCTTTACGACACCGTAAAAGAGCGTCAAAACCATCCAAAGCATTACCTACTACCTGATTCTTTATTTATTTCTTCAACGGACTCTCACGATAAATGATGTCCTCACGAGCCGGTCCGTTGGAGATCATCGTGATCGGGTAGCCGATCTGCTCTTCCACGAACTCGATATACTTGCGGCAGTTCTCCGGCAGTTCCTCGTACTTCTTGATGCCGCGGATATCACTCTTCCAGCCCGGCAGTTTCTTCCATACCGGCTTGGCTGCTGCCAGTCTTCTGGTTACCGGGAAGTCGGTCGTTACTTCGCCGTCAATCTCATAACCTACGCATACCGGGATCTCATCCAGATAGCCCAGTACATCCAGCACGGTAAATGCCACATCGGTAGTACCCTGCAAACGGCAGCCGTACTTAGATGCCACGCAGTCAAACCAGCCCACACGACGCGGACGGCCTGTAGTTGCACCATACTCACCGCCGTCACCGCCACGGTTACGCAACTCATCTGCCTCTGCTCCGTGGATCTCGGAAACGAAATCACCGCCGCCGACGGAAGAAGAATATGCCTTCACTACGGTTACGATCTGCTTGATCTCGTAAGGAGGTACGCCGGCACCTACTGCACCGTAAGCAGCGATCGTATTGGAGCTGGTTACCATCGGATAGATACCGTGGTCGGTATCCTTCAGGGTTCCCAACTGGCCTTCCAGCAATACGGTCTTGCCTTCCTTCAGTGCGTTGCAGAGGAATGCGCTCACATCCCCTACATACGGCTCTACCATCTTCTTATATTCCATCAGAGTATCGTAGATCTCATCCTCTTTCAGAGTCGGCTTGTGATACAGATGCTCCAAAAGCACATTCTTCTGTACGATAACTCTTTTGATCTTGTCTCTCAGGATGCTCTCCTCTTCGAAGAGTTCGTTCACCTGAAAACCGATCTTTGCGAACTTATCCGAATAGAACGGCGCGATACCGGACTTGGTGGAACCGAAAGCCGCTCCCTTCAGACGCTCTTCCTCATATTCATCAAACAGGATATGATACGGCATCACGACCTGTGCTCTGTCGCTGATCATGATCTTCGGCATCGGCACGCCCTTGGATGTGATGGAATTCACTTCCTCAAAAAACTTGGGAACATTGAGTGCCACGCCGTTTCCGATCACCGAAGTGGTATGATCGTAAAACACACCGGACGGCAGGGTATGCAGAGCAAATTTACCGTACGAATTCTTGATCGTATGTCCGGCATTTGCACCACCCTGGAAGCGTACAACGATATCGGCATTTTCTGCCAGCATATCCGTGATCTTGCCCTTTCCTTCATCCCCCCAGTTTGCGCCTACAACAGCTTTTACCATTCCTGTTTCCTCCTAAATGAATGTTCACTGCTCATTATTCTGCATCAATCTGCGTGCCCGCACTTGCCAAAGCACACCTTGTTTATTATAATCAGAAAGTATCAATAAGTAAACAACAAAATTTCAGGAGGTTTTACCCAATGGCAACAGATATTTATCAGAGCCCGCTGTCCGAGCGTTATGCCAGCAAGGATATGCAGTACATCTTTTCACAGGATATGAAATTCCGCACCTGGAGACGCCTGTGGATCGCATTGGCCGAGACCGAGATGGAACTGGGACTTTCCCAGATCACCCCGGAGATGATCGAAGAACTCAAGGCAAACAAGGACGACATCAACTACGATGCCGCAAGAGAACGCGAAAAGCAGGTTCGTCACGATGTTATGAGCCATGTTTACGCATACGGTCTGCAGTGCCCGAAGGCAAAGGGCATCATCCATCTGGGTGCTACTTCCTGCTACGTAGGTGACAACACCGATATCATCGTAATGCACGAGGCCCTGAAGCTCGTTAAGCGCAAGCTGGTGTGCGTGATCGACGAACTGGCAAAATTTGCCGATGAATACAAGAACCTGCCGACGCTGGCATTCACCCACTTCCAGCCGGCACAGCCGACTACCGTAGGCAAGCGTGCGACCCTGTGGATCAACGAGTTTATGATGGACCTGGAAGATCTGGAATACATCGCAGGCTCCCTGAAACTGCTGGGCTCCAAGGGTACCACCGGCACCCAGGCAAGCTTCTTGGAGCTGTTCAACGGTGACCACGAGACCATCGACAAGATCGATCCGATGATCGCCAAGAAGATGGGCTTTGAGGCCTGCTATCCGGTTTCCGGCCAGACCTATTCCCGTAAGGTAGATACCCGTGTACTGAACATCCTGGCAGGCATCGCTGCTTCCGCACACAAGATGAGCAACGACATCCGTCTGCTGCAGCACTTAAAGGAAGTGGAAGAACCGTTTGAGAAGTCCCAGATCGGATCCTCCGCAATGGCTTACAAGAGAAACCCGATGCGCAGCGAGCGTATCGCTTCCCTCTCCCGTTACGTGATCATCGATGCCCTGAACCCGGCGATCACTTCTGCTACCCAGTGGTTTGAGCGTACCCTGGACGATTCCGCAAACAAGCGTATCTCCATCGCCGAAGCTTTCCTGGCTACGGACGGTATCCTGGAGCTGTGCCTGAACGTGGTAGACGGTCTGGTAGTAAACGAGAAAGTTATCGAGAAGCGCTTAAAGAGCGAGCTGCCGTTTATGGCAACCGAAAACATCATGATGGATGCGGTAAAGGCCGGCGGCGACCGTCAGGAAATGCACGAAGAGATCCGTACCCTTTCTATGGAAGCCGGCAAGCATGTAAAGAAGGATGGTCTGGACAACGACCTGCTGGATCTGATCGCTGCCGATCCGAAGTTCCACCTGACCCGCGAGGAACTGGAAACAAAGATGAATCCTGCCGATTATGTAGGCCGCTCTCCTCGCCAGGTAGAAGTTTATCTGCGTGATTTCGTGAAGCCGGTACTGGATGCCAACAAAGAGTTGCTGGGTGCGACCGGTGTGGTGAATGTATAAATCGTAAAATGAGGAAATGAAAAATCCGCCAGCTGTGCAGCCGGCGGATTTTTTTGTTTCTCTGTGAATTATACTTCCAGCGGTTTGCCGGTCAGCATCTCGTATGCCTGCAGGTACTTCTCGATGGTCTTGTCTTCCACTTCCACCGGAAGCTTCCAGTCGTGCTCGTTGCTCTTTAACCAGTCTCTTGCGAACTGCTTGTCGAAGGACGGCTGGCTCTTGCCTGCTTCGTAGCCTTCTACCGGCCAGAAACGGGAACTGTCCGGAGTGAGCATCTCATCACCGATCACGATATTGCCGTTCTCGTCCAGACCGAACTCAAACTTTGTATCTGCAATGATGATGCCTTTGCTTCTTGCATAATCTGCACACTTTACATACAGAGCGATGGTGTAGTCACGCAGCTTCTCTGCATATTCCTGTCCCTTACCCGGGAACTCCTTCTCCAGTACTTCTACGGAACGCTCAAAGGAGATGTTCTCATCGTGGTCACCGATCTCAGCCTTGGTGCTCGGTGTGTAGATCGGCTGCGGAAGCTTTTCGGATTCCTTCAGACCTTCCGGAAGGGTGATGCCGCATACGGTGCCGTCCTTCTGATAGCTTGCCCAGCCACTGCCGGTGATGTAACCGCGAACGATGCACTCGATCGGAAGCATCTGCAGCTTCTTGCACATCATGCTGTTTCCGGTGTATTCCGGCTTACGGAAGTATTCCGGCATCTCATTAACATCTGTGGTGATCATATGGTTCGGAACGATATCCTTGGTCATATTGAACCAGAACTTTGACATCTGCGTCAGCACGGTGCCCTTCTTGCGAATGATGTTCTTCAGGATCACATCAAAGCAGCTGATACGGTCCGTTGCCACCATGATCAGGCTGTCGCCGTTGTCATAGATCTCTCTTACTTTACCTTCCTTGATGGGTTTCATCTCGGTTCCTCCTGTAATATATGTTGGATTAATGTTGTGCTGTTTTTGAAATACAGTTCGTAGTATAGAATATTTG
>CAMJAP010000165.1 GCA_946403625.1 uncultured Lachnospiraceae bacterium | reverse complement strand
CCCCTGTCTGACCGAGAAACTCCAATTTGACGAACTGCTGTTTATCACTTAGAATGATCATGTTTGTGAAAATATCTCAAAAAGGAATCTGCAATGACTATGGTGAATACCGTAACTTCATCTCTGCTCTCCTATCCCCACGGATTCTCTACCAGGACCGGCGGGGTCAGCGAAGGCATCTTCTCTTCCCTCAACCTGGGGATGAGCCGCGGCGATGATGCCGAAAAGGTAAAGGAAAACTATCATCGTTTTTTTCGCTCCTGCGGGATCACACAGGAAGCGTTCGTGTGCGGTAAACAGGTACACGGCCATAATGTGATGATCGTCGATCAGAGCAACGCCAGACCGGCTTACGGATATGAGACGCTCTACGAGGCCGACGGCTATGTTACCGCAACGCCGCAGGTTCCACTGGTCATCTTTACGGCAGACTGCATTCCTCTTCTGCTGGCGGACGAAACCAACCGCGTGGTCGCTGCCGTACATTCCGGATGGCGCAGCACCGTACAGGATATTGAGAAAGCAGCGATCGAGAAAATGTGCTCGCTGGGGGCACGAAAAGAAAATATATGCGCTTGCATCGGTCCTGCGATCGGTCGCTGCTGTTTTGAAGTAGGCAGTGAAGTGATCGAAGCCGTTTTGCAGTTGCTCGGAAATGATGCAGACGGCCTGTATGAATCCAAAGAAAACGGGAAATACATGCTCGATCTCAAAGGCGTTTTGAAAAAAAGTCTGCTTCGCAGCGGTATTTCCGAAGAACACATTGAGGTAATCGGGGATTGCACCATGTGTATGCCGGAGAAATACTGGTCGCACCGCTATACCAACGGCAACCGCGGCAGCCAGGCGGCCGTGATCATGATACCGTGATTAAATACGACTTTTTTAAGTAAAGTGAGTCCGCACCAAAACAGAACTTTTAATACAGAACATCCCGGAACACATTTCCGAAGAAAGTACTATAATGCATAAGACACAAGGGGGTACACAGCAATGAACATGTCTTTGATCGCGGCAGAAAACTCTGCCAAAAGTAAAATGATCTGTCACGAGGATCTCCACACTTTTCATGTGAACACCGTGGCAGACCATTCCTATTTCATTCCGTTTGCAAAGGCGCAGGATCCCTTCGGCCTGCGCGAGACTTCCGAATATTTTGAGTTGTTAAACGGTGACTGGGACTTTACCTATTACGACAGCATCATCGATCTGCCGGACGATTTCCCGGATGTAAAGGCTGCCGGAACCATCCCGGTGCCCTCCAACTGGCAGCTGCACGGCTATGACAAAGCCCAGTATACCAACATCTTCTATCCGCTTACCTTTGATCCGCCGTATGTCGAAGACGAGGTGCCGGTGGGCGTGTACGGCAGGGATTACGAGTATACGCCGGACGGACTGCAGCGCCTGCTGTGCTTCGAGGGTGTGGACAGTTGTCTTTATCTCTATATCAACGGCACCTTTGTCGGCTATTCTCAGGTAGCCCACCACACTTCCGAATTTGACATTACCGGATATTTGAAGCCCGGCAATAACCGTATCACGGTGGCAGTGCTTAAGCATTGCGACGGCACCTATCTGGAGGACCAGGACAAGTTCCGTCTCTCCGGCATCTTCCGTGATGTGTATGTATTGCGCCGTCCGGAAAAGCATCTTTCGGATTACCGCATCCTCTCCGATTACGATCCGGCAACCGGGCAGGGGCATTTTGAGATCCGTGTTACCGATGCACCTGCAACCATCCATTTGTACGACGGAGAACAGCTCCTTGCCGAGGGCCAGGCAACGCCGGATGCGCCTTTTTCGGCAACGCTGGAACAGGTCCGTCCATGGTCTGCCGAATCTCCGTCGCTCTACCAAGTAATCCTCGAAACCGATACCGAACAGATCGGTGAAATGGTCGGTTTCCGCCGCATCACCATCGAAGAAGGCATCTTTAAGATCAACGGTGTGCATATCACGATCCTCGGTGCCAACCGTCACGACAGTTATCCCGATACCGGCTATTATGCCAGCCGTGAGCGGATGCGTGCCGATCTGGTGCAGATGAAGCAACACAATATCAATGCCGTACGAACCTCGCATTATCCCAATGCACCGGAGTTTTATCAGCTGACGGACGAACTGGGCCTCTATGTGATCGACGAAGCCGATCTGGAGACCCACGGCTGTGTTAATGTCTACAACGACCTGAAATGGTCCGCTCCAAATGCGTATAACGGCATTGCTCTGATTGCACAGGATCCGGCCTTTCTCGACGCTATTCTGGACCGTGAACGCCTGCTGGTGACCCGCGATGTCAATCGTCCTTCCGTGGTCATCTGGTCCCTCGGAAACGAGGCCGGCTACGGCGAGAATATGCGTCGCGGCGCACTGCTCATCAAATCCATGGATATCACCCGTCCCGTGCATTACGAGAGCACGCACAAGCTGGATGATACCTCTGACGATGTTCTGGATATGGTTTCCGAGATGTATACCTCTCCCGACGGTATCCGGAAATTCCTAGAAAATAAAGAGGAAAAGCGTCCCTTTATCCTTTGTGAATACTGTCACGCCATGGGCAACGGCCCGGGCGATCTGGAAGAATACCGCAAACTATTTATGACGAATGAGCGTCTGATGGGCGGCCTGGTCTGGGAATGGGCCGATCATGCCGTGATCCTGGGCACCACTGAAGACGGCAAGCCCAAATACGGCTATGGCGGTGACAGCGGCGAACTGCACCACGACGGCAATTTCTGTATGGACGCTCTCTGCTATCCGGATCGTACGCCGCATACCGGCCTGCTGGAGCTAAAACAGGTCTATCGGCCCGTGAGAGTCTCCAAAACGGATGCTGCGGGTGCATTTACCCTGCAAAGCTTCCTGGCCTTTACGGACGCAGGCGCTTTCTTAAACTGCCGCTATGAGATCACGACTGACGGTGTTGTTGTTAAAGAGGGAAACACCGACTTTTCCGTTGCGCCTATGGGCAGCACGCGCCTTACTATTCCCGAAGCTGCCGAGCTGCCTGCCGGTGAAAGCTATATCCGCTTTGTCTTTACCGTCCGGAACGGCTACGGTCTCTATCACGAAGGCGACGCGATCTGCTTTGAACAGCTGAAATTGCAGGACGGCGATCTGCAGTTCCCGGTGCCCTCCGGCGATACTCCGGAGATTACGGAAACGCCGCTCGAGATCCGCATAAAAGCCGGTGCCGTCTCCTATATGTTCAACAAGCGCACGGCCTGCTTTGAAGAGATCTGCATCGACGGCAAAAACCTGCTGACCAGGCCGATGCAGTACAATTTCTTCCGTGCTCCGGTGGATAATGATGTGATGAAGAACGACTGGTATTCCGCGCACATCGATCAGTGGCGCACCAAGGTATATGAAACCAAAGTCGTTACGGAGAATCACTGTGCCGTGATCACCGTGCGCCAGTCCTTCGGCTGGAATGTGAATCAGCCCTTTGCAAAGATGGAGGCTGCGTATACGATCGACGGTGAAGGCAAGCTTACCATTACCTGCAGTGCCGAAACCTCCAACAAGGTTCCGTTCCTGCCCCGCTTCGGTTTGCGCCTCTTCCTGCCTGCCGACTATAACGCAGTGGAGTATTACGGCTACGGTCCTTATGAGAGCTATATTGATAAACATCAGGCATCGTATGTCGGGACCTTTAAGACAAGCATAAGCGATCTTTACGAGCCCTATATCCGCCCGCAGGAAAACGGTTCCCACTACGGCTGCAAACGGATGCAGATCACGGACGGCAACCATCGCCTTACTTTCGTTCAGCCGGAAGGATTTTCCTTTAATGCGTCCGAATATACCCAGGAAGAACTGGCAGACAAGAAGCACAATTTTGAACTGGAAAAATGCGGTGATACTGTTCTTTGCGTAGATTTCCAAATGGCCGGTGTCGGATCCGCGGCATGCGGCCCGGCTTTGGCGGAATGCTATCGCATCCCGCTTCCGAACCTCTCCGGAAGGATCGTGCTCTGTCCGGAAAAACTCTGAAACAAATTCCCCCATACTGCCAAAAAAGCCCTGATGTTCACATCAGGGCTTTTGATCATTTCATAAACTTTATAAGATGCCTTTTGCATAATCCACGATCTGCATCGGCCTGTCTGCGTGCGCAAACTCCTCCAGGATCGGGCACGGTATGTGCGGCTCAAAGGCTCTTTCATGAAACCATGTGCATTGCACGGCCTGCATACCGAAGTCGCGTGCCGCATACAGTTCTCTCGAGCCGCCGTCCCCGACATACAGACATTCCTCCGGCGCCACCTGCAGTGCTTCGGTCATACGCTGAAACAGTTCCGCGTCCGGTTTGCAGATCCCCTGTTCAAAGGAGATGAGCGTCACATCAAAGTAGGGAAACAAAGGACATTCCCGTATCTTATCCCGCTCGTCGTTAAAGGTATTGGTGATCAGCCCGATCTTGAAACCTTCTTTTTTCAGCGCCTCCAGCAATTGCAGCGATTCCTCGGGAATGTTGGAAAAGGTATCGCCCAGGGCCTCCAGTCGTTTGGATGCTGCCAGTTTTACCTTTTCTTCCGTATATACGCCGAGCTTCTTAAGAACCACTGTCAGTCCTTCTTCGATGGTATAGATTCCGATGCTTCGTTCTTTTTCGATCGCATGCCATTCTTTCCGGAAGGCTGCCGGATCACATCCGACATCGGCTGCGATATCCTCCCCGAAATAGGTCCGTCCTTCGAACAACGTCACCAGAGTCTCAAACATATCGAAGATCACTGCTTTTTTCATCAAAACCTCCCCGACACTACGCCGTTTTGATAAGCCATCACCGCCGCAACGGTCTTGGCATCCTGTATGGTTCCGTTATAGCAGAGTTCCATCAGATCGGATACTTCCCATGCTTCCACATTGATGAATTCATCCGC
>CAMJAP010000164.1 GCA_946403625.1 uncultured Lachnospiraceae bacterium | reverse complement strand
GGCGTACTGCAGGGCATCGATGTGGCACACTCCATCTTCGTGCTGGTATCCAAATCCGGTACCACTCTGGAGACTCTGACCAACGAGTCCTTCGTTAAGGATGCTCTGAAGAAGGCAGGTCTGGATGCTTCCAAGCATATGGTAGCCGTAACCAGCGAGACTTCTCCGCTGGCAGGCAACAGTGATTATCTGCAGGCGTTCTTTATGGACGATTTCATCGGCGGTCGTTTCTCCTCTACTTCCGCAGTCGGTGGTGCCGTACTTTCCCTGGCATTCACACCGGAGGTATTTGCCCGTTTCTTAAACGGTGCAGCAGAGGAAGATAAACTCGCAACCAACAAGGATGTAAAGGCAAACCCGGCAATGCTGGATGCATTGATCGGCGTATACGAGAGAAATGTGCTGGGCTTCCCGTCCACCGCATTGCTTCCGTATTCCCAGGCACTCAGCCGTTTCCCGGCACATCTGCAGCAGGCAGATATGGAGTCCAACGGTAAGTCCGTAAACCGCTTCGGCGAGTTCGTAAGCTATCCGACCGGTCCGGTTCTCTTCGGTGAGCCGGGAACCAACGGCCAGCATTCCTTCTATCAGCTGCTGCATCAGGGAACCGATATCATCCCGCTGCAGTTCATCGGATTCAAGGACAGCCAGCTGGGCGTAGATGTGGATATCCAGGGCAGCACCAGCCAGAAGAAGCTGTGTGCAAATGTGGTAGCACAGATCATCGCATTCGCATGCGGTAAGGATGATGAGAACAACAACAAGAAGTTCGCAGGCAACCGTCCGTCTTCCATCATCATCGGCAAGCAGCTCACTCCGGAAGCAATGGGCGCACTGCTCTCCCACTTCGAGAACAAGATTATGTTCCAGGGCTTCTTGTGGAACGTAAACAGCTTTGATCAGGAAGGCGTACAGCTTGGTAAGGTACTGGCAAAGAAGGTGCTTGCACACGAGACCGACGGCGCTCTGAAGGAACTGAGCGACTTGTTCGAAATCTAAGAATGGATACCCTGCCTTCCCCCTTTTAGGGGGAAGGTGGCGCGAAGCGCCGGATGAGGGTCTTTTTCCAAGAAACAAAAAAAGGGACGGTTTTCTTGTCTGATCTCGTCAGACAAAAGAACCGTCCCCTTGTCTTTTATTTTATTCCCTCGTCTGCCGCCTTGCTTCCTTGTCGGCATACATCTTTCGGTCGGCCTCGCTCATCAGGCGGTCGATGTCCAGATTCAGACTGATGAGCTCTCCGCAGCTTCCCACGCTGGCCAGGATGTCATAAGGCTTTGGCTTGGTATTGGCAAAGATATGATCGGTCAGACGCTTGCGTACCTCTTCGGCTTCCATATTCAATTCACCCGAAGTGATCAATGCACAGGCAAATTCGTCACCGCCGAATCGTGCGCAGATACCGTCTTTCTCCGCAAAATCTTTTACGGCAGCCGCGATGGCACGGATCGCATAGTCCCCTTCCAGATGTCCGAAATGGTCGTTGATATATTTCAGGCGATCCAGGTCGATGGAAAAGAGCGTCAGCACCTTGCCGCGGTTTTCCTTGGCATTTACCAGATTGTTGAGTGCCTCGTAGAATCCTCTGCGGTTGTAGATCTCGGTCAGATAATCTACGGTGGAAGCACGCTCCATGACTTCGTTGGCTTCCTTCAGACGGGCATTCATCCAGGTAAGTTTGCGGTTCTTTAAGATCACGTTGATGCCCGTACCCACAAACAGTCCCAGTTCCTCGCTTCGCCGCATATCGCGTTCCAGCGGATGCTCGTATCCTTCGATCAGATATCCGTACACTTCCGAACCGGTACGCAGCAGTCGTACAAACAAAAGATTCAGGTTGCTGTCCCTCTTTTTCAGGGAATCCAGATCCGGTGCCAGTTCGGATTCATCGTAGAAGGTTCCGATCTTTCGGTGTTCGCCGTCTTTGTAATTCAGCACCGTCACGCAGCGGGTGCCCGGTTCTCCTTCCGGTTCCCCTTCCAGATAATCGGTGTAGAGCCCGGCATAGTGGTACATCTGGTTCCACAGATTGACCGCTTCCTGCAGGATATAGGAGGCGGTATAGAGCTCGTCCTTGTTGGTCGCTTCGTACAGCAGGCGGTTCATGGAGTTGACCATCCACTTCTGGTCTGCCACGGAATCGGCCAGGACGTTCGCCATACGCTCTGCGGTGTTCTCATCCGGCGGCGGACAACCGCAGGACAGGTTGGGAACAACCATAAATTCGATCAGACGATCCCGCATATCCAGACCTTCGCCGCGGTGGTGACGGTCTACGATATCCAGAATGGTCCGGCATTCGCTTTCATAGTCCGGTGCAACGGAAGAAATGGCCGGGAAATTAAGTCGGCCGCTGACGATACCGTCAAAACCGGTTACAATGATGTCTTCCGGTACCCGCAGTCCTGCGTTTTCAATGCATCGGCAGGCCGTGATCGCCATCGTATCGTTTGCACAGATGATGGCATCGGGAAGTTCATCCATTTCCAGATATTCCTTGGTCGCTTTTCTTGCGGGAAAATCCCAGAAATCACCGTATTTCAGTAAGCTTTCATCAAAGGTCAGACCGTATTCCGCCATAGCTTCACGGAATGCCGTGATACGGGTCTCGGAAAAATGATTGCCCTTGACGCCGGCCAGCATTGCCGGGCGTTTTACATGATGGTCTCCCAGTACGTGACGCACCATATTTTTAAAGCCGCTGCCGTAGTCCATCGCGATATGGATGCAGCCTTCCAGTTTTCGTTCCAGAGAAAAGATCGGCACATTTTTGTGCAGCATATTTCGTCCGATCAGCTCACGCATGGTGTCGTTGTTTATGGTTTCACCGAGAATGACCACTGCCGCACATTCCAGTTTTTCCAAAAGCTGGATGAGCCGCATCTCTTCATTCAGTTCTTCCATATCCGACATCGGGTTAACGGCCAGATTAAAGGCAACGACCATATAATCGCTTCCGGCGCATTGTTTCACCATTTCCGAAATGAAGGCATATTCTTTCTCTTCGTAAATCTGGCAGCCACATATGGCAATGATCTCGCGGGTATCCTTCATGTACTATACCGTATGCTCCCTTTCTTGTCCGTGCTTTACGAAAACAAACCGATAGTAAAACGCATTATACTAGTATCTATTATATCGTCATTTTTCCTATATGGCAAACATAAGTTGTCGGGAAATATGTGATTTATTTATGTTTTGTCGTATCTTCTTTTGGGTTTCTTTCCAAAGAAATGGTAACTTATGTTACAATACTTGTTGCGCATTGCGCTTGCGCACCGTTGCACATACAAGATGTAGTAATCGGAAAGCGTTTCCAAAAAATGTCAAATTTTTATTGTAATTTTTCACTATATTTTAAAGAAAATAATAGTATTTTTCGGGAAAAGGTGATATAATTAGCTGTGCATAACTATGGATGGGGGACGGAAGTATGGCTGATGAGATCCTAAGTTCGGTTGCGCAGATCGTTCATCAAAGTCAGGAATATTACAGATACGCGAAGGGATTGGCAGACGCAGGCGGCTACAATCCCGCGGAGCAGGATGCGCCCTGTAATCAGACCGTAGCAGCCCTGGAATATGCGAAGGAACAGTGTAAAGAGCAGATCCAGTTACGACGCGGCGAAGGTTCGATGAACAATCCCGAAATGCTCACCTATATGACTTATGGTGACGAGTGTACGAATCTGATCAAAGATTTTTATGCCCTGATGCATCCCGCAGGGGCACCGGAGCCGGTGATCGATACCGGATCCTTAGAAGCAAATGAAGGGGCTGTTTCCGAAGTCAAAGGAAGAGTCAAAGATTTGCTCAAAGCCCTGTTTGCTCTGGAGTGGATGCCGAAATATACCGGGTTTGAATCACCGGAAGCATTGGCAGGCAATCGCATCAAGCATGCACTGTTGCAGAAGCCGGGACACAGCAAGATGCTGATCTCCTATATGCTAGAGATCAAGGAATTTGATACCATTCTGGAGGCACTCTCGGTATTTGTCAATTCGGACAGCGCCGGATTTACGCAGAATGAGGAGAATGCGATCAACGAAACCGTGACTATGTTGCGCAATTCGATCCTGGGCGAAGGCGATATCCGTATGGCGAAGGCAGCGGTCAATAAGTACATGAGTATTTATCAGAAACTGTCAGATAAGTTAGGATAAGTAAGAGAAAAGCAAAAAATAAGACTGCTGCTTTAAAAGGCGGCAGTCTTTTTTCATGTCATGACAGAACAGCGGATCATTTCTGTTTTTTCACGGAATAGCCGAATTTTCCGAGCAGCTTGCCCAGGGAATAATATTCGCCGTGGGAATAGGTGATCAGTCCGGCGGCTGCCAGATCAAACTTTCCTTTTTCGTCCAGATACTGTTCGTCGATATCGGTGCTCAACACTTCCGCGATGAACATATCGTGGCTACCCAGCTCCAGGATCTGCGATACCCTGCATTCCAGGCAGACCGGACTCTCGGCAATGCCCGGTGCTTTGACGAAACGGGACTTACTTTTGGTCAGTTTCAGATCCCCCGAAAGGGCAAATTTATCGATGTCTTTTCCGGAGCGCACGCCCACAAAGTCCGTGACCTTGGCCAGTTTTTCCGTGGTCAGACAGACCACAAATTCTCCGGTACGTTTGATGATATCGTGCGAAAAACGCTCTTTGCGGATGGATACGGACAGCATTACCGGGTCGGAGCAGATTGTTCCTGCCCAGGCAGCGGTCATCACATTGGCTCTGCCGTTCTCATCGGCGCAGGTCACCATCACCGCCGGTACGGGATAGAGCATATTGGAAGGTTTCCAGTATTGTCTTGCCATAATCGTTCTCCTTTAACATTCTGACGGATATGATTATACGCTATTCACCGTAAAACCGCCAGCAGATTATCGTTTCGAAACTATAC
>CAMJAP010000163.1 GCA_946403625.1 uncultured Lachnospiraceae bacterium | reverse complement strand
AGATATCCCCGGTGTGGGCAAGACCACTCTTGCCGTTTCCATCTCCAAAGCGCTCTCTATGGATTACCGTCGTGTGCAGTTTACTCCGGATGTTCTCCCCAGTGACCTGCTCGGTTTTCAGTTATACGACAAGGCCAGCGGAGAATTCCGTTTTCAGGAAGGTTCCATCTACACCAACCTCTTTCTTGCCGATGAGATCAACCGTACTTCCCCGAAGACGCAGTCCGCTCTTCTGGAGGTTATGGAAGAACGACATGCGACCGTAGAAGGCGTGACCCGTGAAGTGCCGCAGCCTTTCTTTGTACTGGCGACCCAGAACCCCTTCGGTTCCTCCGGTACCCAGAAACTGCCGGAATCCCAGCTGGACCGTTTCATGATCTGTCTGACCATGGGCTATCCCGATCAGGAAAATGCCATCGCGATCCTGAAAGGCGATTCCTCCATCGACTTAAACAGCATTCAGCAGGTGATCGATACCGACGGCCTGTTGCAGATCCAAAAGACCGTTCACGATCTGCATGTGGATGAAAGCCTTTATGAATATGTAGTCAATCTGACCGAAGCCACCCGCAATCCCGAGTATTTTACTCTGGGCTTAAGCCCGCGTGGCTCCATCGCACTGATGAAGATGGCGCGTGCCTATGCCTGGTTTGCCGGCCGTGATTTTGTTCTGCCGGAGGATATCCACGATATCTTCCATAGTGTAGCCGGTCACCGCGTGCGCCTGAATGCACAGTCCAAAGCAGGCGGTCTGACCGTAGACGAACTGCTGGATAATGTTTTAAAACAGGTTGCCATTCCCCGGATCAATTGATCCCTGTATACTATTTTAATGGGATCAAACTATGATGAAACGTAATCTTCCTTATATAATCAGTTATATCTTAGCTGCCATTTTGGTATTCCTGGGTACCATGTTCTACCGGCAGCCTTTATTGATCGTGCTGCTGCTTTTGATGATGCTTTTGCCCATCATGTCGATCGCAGCCACCCGCTATGCCTATCCGCATCTGGAGTTGCAGATCAAACTGCCTTCCGGCACGATCCAGTTGCCGCATGACCTGGTGGTAAAACTGTATGTAAAAAACCCTACTCTGATCCCTCTGCTCAACTGTGAATTACATTTTCATTATGAAAATATGTATCTTCCCAACGAGATCGAGCAGACCATCGTTTTGCCTGCCGAGGCACGTAAGGAAAATCTCTATCGCCTGCCGTTCCAAACCAAGGCGGCCGGGATGTTTTCCTTTGAAGTTTCAAAACTCTATATCACCGACTTTCTGCATTTTTACAGTTTTGCGGTTCCTTTTCACTGGAAAGGCCAGATGCCGATCCTTCCGGAGGAACGCGAGTTGCCGGATATCCGACTGACCAAAGCGGCTATTGAAGCCGAAGACAGCCAGCCCGCTCCGGACGGCGAACTGACGAATGATCTGTTGCAGTTACGCGATTATCAGCCGGGCGATCGTATCAAAGACATTCACTGGAAGATGACGGCAAAGACCGATGAATTGATGGTCAAGGAATACGACCGGGCACGGGATCTGTATTATCTGATCCTGCCGGAACTGGACCGTGACACCCTGCAGGATACGCTCTCTACCTTTTACAGTCTGGGACTGCGCCTGCTCAAAGCCAGAGAACTGTTCCGCGTGGCTCTCTACCAGCCGGCCGGCCATACCTTTGAATTACGAAAGATTTCCAGCGAAGAAGAACTGCTGGTTGCTTTATACGAGCTTTACCTGATCAAACCGGAAAACCGTTCCGCCGCATATCATCGCCTGACCGAACAGTTTCCGGATATGTACGGTGTGATCCGCATTGCCGCAGGAAAGGTCGTACCGCCTGCATTGATCGAGAGTTATTAAGACGGAACGCTATTAAGATTGGAAGACTCTTATGCCAAAGACAGTACAGTTAATCGCAAAACCGCAAAAGATCAAGCTTACTTTTGAGCAGAAGAAGGAGCTGAAAAAACGCCAGCTCGAGCTGGATCGCTATGGGCTCAGCCTCGGAGATATCACCTCCTCCCAGGAACAGAACCGTTTCTTTTTATGCTTTATCCGCTCCCTGCTGATCTTTATGGCATGTTTCGGTATGCTGGGCGCTATGGTTTCTTCGTTCAACCTGCCGTTTATCATGCCCATCGTGATCATCGGTCTGTTTGTATTGTCCTTTCTTTCCGCTTTTTTGTATTATAACAAGATCAGTTTTTATGTCGGATACTTTATCGTATTTGCCGGTTTTATCTTTTTTTCCTTCCGCTTCTACTGGCATATCAATTCCGGTTATCAGGCATTTACCAACGAAGTGTTTAACAAATACTCCGATTATTTCCATCTGCTCGCACAAAGAGAATCCACCGAGATCATTACCGATCGTCGGTTGACCGTCACCGCTGCTATGCTCTTTATGGGATGGTTTTTCAGCATTCTGCTCAACATTTCCATCTCCGGTTATATGAGCCTGCCGATGACTTTTTTACTTACCTTTCTGCCCCTGCAGTTACCGTTCTATATCGATATCGTTCCGCCCCTGCCCTACCTGATGCTGTTGATCGCGGTCTATATCTCGGTAGCGATCCTGGGCCGGTCCGGACATTTTTCCCTGCCGTACCGTCATGCCAAAACACAGTTTTTTGACCGCAAACGACGCAAAAAAGAAACGCGGCACACCTATCTGGCATCCAGCCACGGTATGCTCAATATTTCCGTCTGCAGCATTGTATTTTCGGCGATCTTTTTGCTGCTGACACAGGCCGTCTTCTCCGGAGATTTTAACGGAAAGTACATTTCCAACCGTGTCAAAGATACCACCGACCGTTTTATGAAAGCGGCTGTGCAGAACGGTATCTATTCCCTCTTTGACCGTTATAACGCAAAAGGCGGTCTGGCCCACGGGCAGCTGGGCGGTATCGGTAATGTCAGCCCGGATTTCGAAACCGACCTGATCGTGCGTCTGGTTCCGTACTCCTCCGATACCATCTATCTGAAGGCCTACACCGGAACCACCTATGAACGCAATACCTTCCAGGCTTATGCCTATGAAACCGATGAGGAAGGCCAGGTAACGCAGGTCAATTCCAGTGAACTGCGTGTCAGGGATGTGAACGGATATATCCCGCAGTTGCCGGCAAATTCCGATATCACCATGGATCATCTGCTGGATAATCCCAATTATTTCGGCAAAATGTGGGTTTGCAACGTGGATGCCGACAAATCTTCCGGTTATTACTATCCGTACTATCCGGTTTATGATTTTGCGCCTTCCCGAAATATCTCTTACACCCTTTTTGATTCCTATGCGACTGACGATTTCCATAATGCAGCGGAAATGCTGGATCGTGATTTTTCCGATCCGATCTGGTCCGAGGGCAAAGCAACCGATCCGTACAGCCAGGTCTATGAGGTGGTTTATCTGCCTTACTCTTCCATGATCAGTTATTCGCCCAATCCTACGATGACCTGCAAATACGAGGATTTTGTTTACGATACCTATCTTCAGGTTCCGGAAGAATTAGAGCCGGTCTTGGAAGAATTCTGCGAAACCGCAGGCCTGAATCTTGTCAGCGAGCATTTCACGACCTATGTGGATTATACCGGGGAGGATACGCAGAAGATCTTTACCATACCTACCACCGAAACCGAATTGGAACGCTACAAGAACAACCAGCAATACCGTCTGGGTGTGGCGGCCGCATTAAAGCGCTACTTTGCCGTAAACTACGACTACACGATGACACCGGGAACCACGCCGCGTGACCGGGATGTGGTGGATTACTTTTTGAATAACCAAAAGCGCGGATACTGTGCGCATTTTGCATCCTCCGCAACCATGATCCTTCGCAGCATGGGCATACCCACCAGATACTGTGAAGGTTATATGCTCTCTCTTTCCGCGGTGATGGACGGTAAACCGATCAGCACGGATACCGCAAACTGGGTTATGGGAACCGATACGCTTTCCGAAAGCGGTATCGTTGAAGTAGAGATCCCGGATGCCTCTGCCCACGCCTGGATTGAAATCTATCTGGACGGCTACGGCTGGATCCCTTACGAGATGACACCGCCTTCCAATGAAGAACAGGGCGTTACTCTGGATCTGTACAACCTCTTCTCCGGCCTGATGACACAGACCCGTCGTAGTGCAGATACCTCTGAGAGTTCCGATCCGGGTGCTCCCCTGGAAGTGGCGGATCAGATCGGAAACCGTATCAATTCGGTATTGAGCGGATTGCGTTTCCTGTATCGTCCGTTCCTGATCCTGCTCAGCCTGCTCATACTGTTCCTGCTCTGCCTGCCGTTTGTTCGCTCGCTTCGGGATCGTATGCGCGTCCGCAGGTTCTGCAGCTCCGCATTGTACGGAGATGCGCTGTTATACCAGTACCGGAATCTGATCCAACAATTCCGGCGTAAAAAACAGTTTGCTTTGCAGTATCCTACCCTGCGCGAATTTGACCGTTGGCTGGATGATCACCGTGAGCGTTTTAAAGGACTGCATACCGACGATATCACCACACTTTGCGAAAGCCTCCGCTATGCCGCTTTTGCAAAACAAAGGATCACTCCGGAGCAATATTACGACGCCGTTCATATCCTCAAGAAGCTTTCCAAGGGTATGAAAAAAGAAAACAAGTAAGAACCAAAAAAGTCCATCCGAAGAAACCTCGGATGGACTTTTTCATTGCTTGATCGCTTAGGAAGCGTTTTGTCAATACAGAGAATGATAATTCACTAAAAAAATCATTGTTTTGATGATTAACTGACTTAGAAATTGCCGGCAACCACTTCCTGACGTATTAAATTCTTCATTCTGTCCTCTACTGTTACCTTTTTCGCATTGTTGAAGAACACCCCGACAAGGTAAGTAGTATTTCCGATCTTTGTCTTAAAATTACCGCCATCTATATAATTTGCTTTGTTTTCCACCGTTTTCTCTCCTTGC
>CAMJAP010000162.1 GCA_946403625.1 uncultured Lachnospiraceae bacterium | reverse complement strand
CCATCACCAAGAAGGGTAAGGAAGGTCTGGAAGAGATCGCTCAGATGATGGAGAAGCTGCGTAACGATCCGCCGAAGGTATTCGGAGATCTGAAGGTGAAGGAGTTCCGCGATTACAAGATGCAGCGGACCGTAAATATCGAGACCGGTGCAGAAGGCAAGACGGATCTGCCGGTTTCCAATGTGCTGTATTTTGATCTGGAGAACGATTCCTGGTGCTGTGCAAGACCGTCCGGTACGGAGCCGAAGATCAAGTTCTACATGGGAATCAAGGGCAACGATCTGCTGGATGCACAGCAGAAACTGGATGCATTGACAGAAGCAGTGAAAGCATTGATCTAAATGTTCGGTAATATCAAAAGAACCATAAATTATTATAAAAAGAACGGCCTGAAGGACACATACTATGCAGTGTGCGAGCGGATGTGGGAAAAGAGACACTGCAAGTATACCTTCGAGCCGCCGGCGGAGGAAGACCTGGAGGAGCAGCGGGGCAAGCAGTATGCGCGACCGCTAAAGATCTCCGTGGTCGTGCCGGCCTATGAGACACCGGAAGTATTTCTGCAGGATCTGATCCTGTCCGTTGTGGAGCAGACCTATCAGCAGTACGAGCTGGTGATCGCGGATGCTTCGCAGAGCGGCAAGGTGAAGGCGGTGGTACGCAGTTTTCAGGAACAGTATGACGGGATTGTGTACCTGCCTCTGGCGGAAAATGCGGGCATCTCGGGCAATACCAATGCGGCGATCGAAGCGGCGACGGGAGACTACATTGCCCTGCTGGATCACGATGATATGATCACGCCGGATGCGCTGTACCTGATCCGCGAAGAGATCGACAAGGCAACGGAATCCGTGGGAGCACCGGTGCTGGTCTATACCGACGAGGATAAGACGGATCGCTATCGGGAGCGGTATTTTGAGCCATACCGGAAGCGGGACTTTGATCCGGAACTGCTATTTACCAACAATTATATCTGCCATTTTTCGGCTTTCCGTGCCGATGTGCTGAAGGAACTGAAGCTGCGTGCCGAGTTTGACGGGGCGCAGGATTATGACCTGATCCTTCGCTGCGCGCACTGGTGCCGGGAGCAGTATGAGGAAAAGGAATGGATGAAGTACATCCGCCATGTGCCGAAGATCGTGTATCATTGGCGAACACATCCGGCATCGACGGCCGGGGATACCTCGGCAAAGGAGTATGCGTACGAAGCCGGAAGACGAGCTGTGCAGGATGCATTGAAAGCAGAAGGCATCGATGTGCCGGTGGTGAATTTAAAGCATCTGGGCTTTTACCGGGCGGAGTATCCGGAGGATATTTTTGCGGCGCGGCCTGATCTGGGTGTGGTCGGCGGACCGGTCTTTCAACATAACGAGATCGTGAGCGGTCTGATGAACGGCAAGGGCGAAGTGGTATTTCGGGAATTGCCGAGAGGCTTTTCCGGAACAGTCCATATTGCGGCACTGCAGCAGAGTGCGGAAGCAGTGGATCTGCGGAATATGCGCATCCGTGAAGACCTGATCCCGTTGTTTGAAAAGTCCACCGGACTGACGTGGCCTTTGGAAAAGGAAGTTGACGCAGAGCAGGCCAAGAGCAAGAGCCTGCGTTTCTGCGCGAAACTGCGCGAGAAAGGGATCGGGATCCTCTACGATCCGCAACAAGAGAAGAACCTCTGAACTTGCCTTCCCCTTGAGGGGAAAGGTGGCCGAATACTAGTTCCTACTTAACGAGCTTGCGAGTTTAGTAGGACTGTATGCGTTAGCTGGCCGGATGAGGTGTTTTTGGAGACATCATATGACTAATACACCCAAAGTAAGCGTCGTCATCCCCAATTATAACGGAATGGCATATTTGGAAAAATGCGTTGATTCCCTGATGCGGCAGACCGTCACGGCATTTGAGATCCTGGTGATGGACGATGCATCGACGGACGGAAGCGTCGAAGCGTTGCAGAAAAAGTATCCGGCGAACAGTACGCTGCATACATTTCCGCAGATCCGTTATTCGAAATGCTTGAAAAACCGCGGCTTCTGTGCGACGGTGAATGATGGGATCGAGTACGCGCGGGGCGAATATGTGATATTGCTCAATAACGATACCGAAGCGGAGCCGGGCTTTGTGGAGGCACTGTGGCGCGAGATCCGCAAGAATGATAAGACTTTTTCCGTGGCAGCAGCAATGCTGTCTATGCAGGATCCGACCGTGATGGACGATGCCGGGGATTATTACTGTGCTTTGGGCTGGGCCTTTGCACCGGCCAAGGATAAGCCGGCTTGTAATTATGATAAACGATACAAGATCTTCAGTGCTTGCGGCGGTGCGGCGATCTATCGGAAGGATCTGTTAAAGAAACTCGGGGAATTTGACTCGCGTCATTTTGCGTATCTGGAGGATGTGGATATCGGATGGCGTGCCAAACTGGCCGGATATGAGAACCGTTATACGCCGAAGGCGGTGGTGAAGCATGCCGGCAGCGCAACGACCGGGTCGAGACACAATTCGTTTAAGGTAAAGATCACTGCGCGGAACAATATCTATCTGATCCGCAAAAATATGGCACCGTGGCAGATCGTTGTCAACTTTCCGCTACTGGCAGCCGGACATCTGATCAAACTGCTCTTTTTTGCGAAGAAAGGGTTTGCGAAGGATTATCTGGCCGGCCTGAAGGAAGGCTTTGCGATGTGTCGGGGCGTGATGGCAAGGAAGCGCTGTGTGAACTTCCGGCATGTTCCCGTTTCACGCCAGATCCGTATTGAAGCAGAGTTGCTGGGAAATGTGCTGAAGAGATTCGGCATATAAAGGGTGGCGCCCGGCAATGGTCAGACAAAAGAACCGTCCCCTTGTCTGACAGCCAACTTGTGCCTAAAAAATGTCGTGATTGTATTTTCCTACTAAATATAGTATAATTTGTCCTGTATGTGATCCGCCGGTCAGGCCGGCAGACTTTGATATAGGGAACGGCTTATGATCAGAGAAAATCAGAAGGGGCTGAACCGCATCCATATTATCGTAGATGCTGTTGTTGTTGCGGTTTCTTACCTTCTTGCATGGTATATTAAGTTTGGAATCCGGAATAATGATGCTACGATCGGTATCCTGTCCAGGGAGACCTATTTTTCGGCATTGTACTATATTATTCCGGGATACCTGATCCTGTTTTACTACTGTGATCTGTATTCTTCGCGGCGCTATTCCAGTGTCGAACGCGAAATATTCAATATCATAAAAGCAAATACCCTGGGACTGGGCGTTGTGATCGTGGGAATGTATACCTTTAAGGTACTGGATTTCTCGCGAAGCATGATGTTTATCTTCTATGGCTTTACCAATGTGTTGGTCATTGCGGAGCGGCAGGTCATACGCTCGATCCTGCGGGCCATCCGGCGGCGGGGCTATAACGTGAAATATGTGCTTCTGGTCGGTTATTCCAGAGCGGCGGAGACCTATATTGACCGTATCCTGGAAAATCCCCAGTGGGGATATGTGGTGTGCGGTATTTTGGACGATCATCTGCCCACGGGTACGGTGTATCGTGGGGTAAAGGTGCTCGGAACGCTGGGCAATCTGGATGTCATCCTGGAACTGGAAGAAAAGAAACTGGATGAGATCGGTATCTCCCTGTCCCTGCAGGATTATGACTACCTGGAAGAACTGGTACGGGCGTGCGAAAAATCCGGTGTGCATACCAAGTTTATCCCGGACTACAACGGTGTCATCCCGACCAATCCGTACATTGAGGATCTGACCGGTCTGGCAGTAGTCAATATCCGTTATGTACCGTTGACCAATACCATGAATATGCTGGTGAAGCGGTTGATCGACTTTTTCGGAGCCATCATATTGATCATCCTGTTCTCGCCGATCATGCTGATCTCGGCGATCCTGATCAAACTGACGGATGGTGGCAAGGTGATCTTTGCACAGGAGAGAGTGGGACTTCATAACCGGACCTTCAAGATGTACAAGTTCCGTACGATGCGTGAGCAGAAGGAAGAGGAAGAGAAAGAGGGCTGGACGAAGAAGAACGATCCGAGAGTCACGGCCATCGGTAAGTTCCTCCGCAAGACCAGTCTGGACGAGATCCCGCAGCTGTTCAATGTGCTGGCGGGGCAGATGTCGCTGGTTGGGCCGCGACCGGAACGCCCGCAGTTTGTGGAGAAGTTCAAGGAAGAGATTCCGGGATACAAGATCAAGCACCAGGTGCGTCCGGGAATGACCGGCTGGGCACAGATCAACGGATTCCGCGGGGATACTTCGATCCGTCGTCGTATCGAGTGCGACTTGTATTATATCGAGCATTGGACTCTGATGATGGATTTCAAGATCCTGTTTATGACTCTGTTTAAGGGCTTTATCAATAAAAATGCATATTAGGAAATATCCTCCTTGCCTTTCCCTTGCGGGGATGGTGCCGGAAAGGCGGACGAGGCGGCTTACCAAAGGATTGCTGAAATGGCAGTCCTTTTTTGGTGTAGACAAAATCAAACAGGAGGATAACAAAAATGAATGTATACGGGTACATCCGTGTGAGCAGCAGGGAACAGAATGAGGATCGTCAGATCATAGCGATGCAGGAAATGCAGGTGCCGAAGGAGCATCTCTTTATCGACAAACAATCCGGGAAGGATTTTGAACGCCCGGCGTATAAGAAACTGATACGGCGTGTGAAGAAGAACGATCTGATCTATATCAAAAGTATCGACCGGTTGGGAAGAAACTACGGTGAGATCTTGGAGCAGTGGAAGATCATCACCAAGGATAAAGGGGCGGATCTGTGTGTGCTCGATATGCCGATCCTGGACACCAGACAGGAAAAGAATCTGCTGGGCACCTTCATCAGCGACCTGGTGCTGACGTTGCTTTCCTATATGGCAGAAAGCGAGCGGGCGAATATCCGTCAGCGTCAGGCGGAAGGGATCGCAGCCGCCAAAGCACGCGGAGTCCGTTTCGGCCGGGCCCCCAAACCGCTGCCGGAAAACTTTGCCGATGTATATAGCCGGTGGAAGAACAAGCAGATCAGCCTGTCGGAAGCCGCAGAAGCATGCGATATGCCGAAATCCACCTTCTTTTACCGCGC
>CAMJAP010000161.1 GCA_946403625.1 uncultured Lachnospiraceae bacterium | reverse complement strand
TACTGCCCGGCGGTGGCGATAAGTCATGCAATTACGGTTGTATGGGATATGGCAGCTGCGTGAAGGAATGTCCGTTTGATGCGATCCATATTAAGAACGGGATCGCGGTAGTTGATAAGGATGCCTGCAGAGCATGCGGAAAATGTATTGCGGCATGTCCTAAGAAACTGATCGAACTGGTGCCGTACGATGCGGCATATCTGGTGGCTTGTGCGTCCAAGGATAAAGGACCTGATGTGATGAAGAAATGTAAAGCCGGTTGTATCGGCTGCGGGCTGTGCAAAAAGAATTGTCCTGCAGAAGCGGTTGCAGTGGAGGATTTCCTGGCACACATCGATACGGAAAAATGCGAAGGCTGCGGTGCGTGTGCCGAGAAGTGTCCGAAGAAAGTGATCGTAAAGGGATAAGTTACGAAACGGACGGAAATATTGTACGGTCCATTACGATGTGGTATAATAAGATCTGTATTTCAAAAACTTTCTTAGGAGGTAGTGGATTATGGCATCGATCGCAGATGTAGCAAAGGGGATTGCAGCAAAGAAGATGGAAGGCGCGGGCAAATCCGTTGAGGAGATCGCCAAGGAAGTGATCGCCGGAAAATGGGGCGTCGGTGAGGAACGCACGAAGAAACTGACCGAAGCCGGATACGATGCAGCGGCAGTACAGAAAGTTGTTAACGAATTGATGAAGAAATAAGAGAAAAGCGGCGGTTCCTTACGGACTGCCGCTTTTTGATTTGACGCATAATAAAACGTGGTCCAATAAGAAAGAGTTTGACCGGTTTGTTGAGGAAAGGAACAAGAAGCTGTCTAAATCCCCACTTTTCGACACATTTAGACCTGTCTGCCACACGGTCTTGTCTAAATGTTGCGTTTAGATACACATTTAGACGCTTCTACTGGTTGACTTCGTCTAAATCTTTGCTATAATATCCTTAAAAGCATTAAAAACAGGGGGCAAGTCAAATGAGTGTATCAAATCTGATCGGTCGCGAAACAGAATGTCAGCGTCTGGCTACTTGTATGTCTGAAAATAAAGCGCAGTTAGTAGTGATCTATGGACGCCGACGCGTCGGAAAGACGTATCTGATCGAGGAGTATTTTGATGGCGATTTCACATTTCGTATGACCGGTGAATTCAACGCTCCCAAAACACTCCAACTTAAAAACTTCGCCAACGAACTGAGCGTTCAATTAGGTGAGTACGCAAAAACTCCCGCGGATTGGAAAGAGGCTTTTTTTTCGCTCCGAAATTATCTGTCTGCCCTTCCCGCCAACGAAAAACAGGTTGTTTTCTTTGATGAAATGCCATGGATGGACACCCCCAATTCTCGTTTTCTCGCAGAGTTCGAATACTTTTGGAATAGTTGGGGCAGCCGGCAACACAACCTGGTTTTCATAGTATGCGGTTCCGCTTCCTCCTGGTTGATCGATAATATCGAGCATAATAAAGGAGGACTTTTTAACCGGCTGACCTGTAAGATCTATGTGGAGCCATTCAATTTGTACCACACCGAAAAATATCTGCTCTCCAGAAATATAAACTGGCCGCGTCGTGATATCTGTGAATGTTATATGATCATGGGCGGTATCCCGTATTACCTGAGTTTACTCAATCCGCAGCTCACATATACCGAGAATATTGACTTTATCTTCTTCCGTAAAAGATCTGAGTTGTGGGATGAGTTTCAGCATCTCTATCACACTCTGTTCGCCGGTAATGACGGGTATATAAAGATCGTAGAAGCCTTAAGCCGGAAACATATCGGACTGATGCGCAGTGAGATTGCAGATGCTACCGGTCTGGCACAAAACGGAGCCTTGACCAAAATGCTGAAGTCTTTGGAAGATTCCGGCTTTATACGCCCAAATACTTTCTATGGAAACAAAAAGAAAAATACACTTTATCAATTGGCAGATTACTACACACTGTTCTATTTTCGGTTTCTGAAGGAAAGACGAAAAAAAGATGAAAAATACTGGACGAACAGCCTTCATCTTCCGGAACACCATGCCTGGGCCGGTTTCACTTTTGAGTTGCTTTGTATGGATCATATTCGTCAGATCAAAAAGAAACTGGAGATCGGCGGTGTTCTCTCCGATCAATCCACCTGGTTTCTTCGCGGAAACGAAAATGATGATGGCGCTCAAATTGACTTGCTGATCGAGCGCAATGACCGTGTGATCAATATCTGTGAGATAAAATTCAGTAATGACGTATTTACTATAGATAAAGAATACGATCGTATTTTGAGACATAAAATAGAAGCATTCCGTCAGGAAACCAAGACCAGGAATAATCTGATGCTGACAATGATCACAACCTACGGTGTCAAAAGAAATATGTACAGCGGTTCCGTTCAGCGCGAGATCATCATGGAGGACTTGTTTGAAAAATGATGCGCGATCGCATCGGTACAATACGAAAGAGGGCGGTATGGAAAAGAAAGAACAGAAGCAGTGGTTATTATGGGGCGTGATCGTGATCGCAGCATATCTGAATACGGTAGCGATGCAATAGGATATTGATCTGTCGGAATATAAATATGGCGATTTCGTAAAAGAACGCATCGAACTGCTGAAGAAAGAGATGTACTGTTCACAGTAAGATGATTTATGAAATATCGTATTCTATTGTTTTCGGAGCTTCGGCTCCGGTTTTTGTTTTCGAAAAATATAGCAAATGTGGAAAAATACTTATCGTCAAAATATACAAAAAATATCGAAAATATTGACAATTTTTTCCGGGGGGGGGTAGAATGAATGCGTTTTCATATAGGCATACTTATCGGGCTCAAATACCATTTATGAAAATATAAATATCGCAAACGGTGATGAAGAAAGGGAAGGATTATGAAAAAGAAGGCTTTAAGTATTTTAACAGGAATTGCAGTAACGATGTCGCTTGTTGCTTGTGGACAGGATACTACAGGCAATGAAACACAGACTACACCTGCAGCAACGACAGTTGAAGGGAATGAAGAAGGACAGGAAAACAATACTGAAATAACAGAAGATAATACAGAAAATCCGAGCGCAACTGAGACATCTGATGAATCGAGAATAGGAAATATTGCTGATGGATACGATGAAACAAAGGATTACATTGGAATTATTCCGGATGGATGTAAGACAGAAGTTTCAGTCTATAACAATTATGACAATGTAGGTTCACCGGAAGATTATTTAGAAGGAGCAGAGGCGTATGCACTGGATTACCTTCACAGCAACGGATACCCGGAATTTAAGGCAGAGGATTTTCTTTCTCATAAAATTTATGATAGACTGGAACCGTATATACATTTAGAGGATGATTGGAAAGGTTCGATGGGAAAATCATGGTGTTATAGATTCTATTATGAAGAAATGAAATGGATTCCTGTACAGTATGATCCCAGATTGGATACATTTTTCATTGATAATCAGGGATTAAATTACATTGGCAATACAGTACTTGCTGATAAGCCGTATACCTTATGGTTTTTAGCAGGATGCCATTTTGTTGGATATGTAGATGACGAAGTATCAAGCGTAGAACAGTATGTAGATTTTGAAGCGGCGCTTGCATACATTACAGGAGTTGGAGAAATTGCTATATCGGAAGATATTGATTTTGAAGGCTCAGAGGAGTACTCCGATTTATTAGAGTTGTTAGGCAACTATGGCGAATTGAAAAAAATCGAAACTGCGGATCATCAGTACGAATTGAAATTTACCAAATAATTTATCTTAATTCTCAAAAAACACTCGGACATTCAGAGAAGTTCCGGGTGTTTTTTTGTTTTGTCTTGCATACGAATACCTATAACATGATGAACCAGTGCATAGAATACGACAAAACAATGGAAAATCACCTTATTTGAGATATCAAAAGCCTTATATAGCCCGACTTGCACTCCGGCTTGGTTTCATGTATGATATAAAAGATTACTGATAGAGTGTATGAAAGGGACATGATTATATGTACCAGATATTTTATAAAGATATTCCTGTTTTTACATTTGAACCTCAGAACGGTGCCGTTCAGATTTTGAGTGAAAAGTATATGCCGTTTGACATTTATATGGTGGAATCCGACGATTTTGATGATCGCTATCAAAATGGTATAAATTTTAATGCGTGGTGTTCGGAACGAATTCTTCCTTTGGATCGGGAATACATAAAGGAAATCTTAAACTTTTACGGATTTGATCAAAGTATATCGGATCGGGAACGCTCAAAGATTGCCATAGCATGTAGATGTCTGTCTTTGAATGACTGCTTTTGGTTAAAATCGCCGGAAGAAGGTGTGACATGGTCAGATGTAAATCTGTTTGAGAACAGTTTGAAAGATGCAGTATTTGAAATCGCGTTGTTTGGAAACAGCCCGACCGTTTCAAGTAAAGAGTTATCCACTTCGGATCTTACGACAGGAGGTAAGGCTCCGAAAGCTTGGCAAAGGATCGGAGAAGATTTTTATCTTTTAAAAGGTGACAAAAATGATTCCGTAACGAAAGAAGTTGAGGCATCACAGATCCTTGAGAAAATGGGATTGGAAAATGTCGGGTACAAGAAAGAACTGTTTCGGGGCAGATATGTATCGAAGAGTAAATGCTTTACAAATGAATCTGTAAATTTAGTTAAAGCACAATGGTTTGCGATATGGTGCATGAACCGGGATCAAGCCATCAGCGATTATATCGAGGATTATAGGACGCAATTTGATAAAATGAATTTTGCGGATTATTTGATCGGTAATAGTGACGAGCACTCATTGAATTGGGGATTCCTATACGATAATGATATGAATATCTTATCTATGAGCCCGTTGATGGATTATGATCATGCTTTTGAGAGCAGTCCGGCTTCGGATTGCCTGCCGGCGAGATATATCGGCAAGTCGGCTACGCAACTCGGAATGGCGCTTGAGATTGTCCAAAGACATCCGGAATGGCTGAAATCGGATATTGATCTGTCGGAATATAAATATGGCGATTTCGTAAAAGAACGCATCGAACTGCTGAAGAAAGAGATGAACTGTTCACAGTAAGATGATTTATGAAATATCGTATTCTATTGCTTCCGGAGCTTCGGCTCCGGTTTTTGTTTGTTCGCACGATACAGTTTGTCGTTCG
>CAMJAP010000160.1 GCA_946403625.1 uncultured Lachnospiraceae bacterium | reverse complement strand
TCCTTACAACCGAACCGGAGGAAGAGGGAGGCGATCGGCTGACCAATGCGGAACGGGAACGATTGCTTAAGCTGTGTCCGCAGATCGATCTCGAAACCGCGATGATGTACTGTATGGACTCGAAAGAGTTTTTCTACGAAACACTGCGCGTATTTGTGGAGGAAGAAAAATCCGCCATCCTGCAGCAGGCGCTTGCGGATGCGGATTACGAACAGTACCGGATCACGGTGCATGCGATGAAGAGCTCCTTAAAGACCATCGGAGCCATGGAACTTTCCGAGAAGGCAAAGCAGCTGGAGGATGCCTCCAAAAACAGCGATACGGCATATATCAGCGAGCATCATGAGGGCTTTCTCCGGGAGTTTCAAGAGTTGCTTACGGATCTTCGGACCTTGCAGAGCGGAGCGTAACGATACCATTCACCACAAAAGTGATTCAATTCACCACATTTTTACTCTTTATGTCAACGAGACGGTATAATCGCATCGTTGACATTTTTTATGGAAGGAAATAGGGAGAGTTATGAAGAAAAGAAACCTGGCTGCGCTTTTGCTGACATCTGCGATGTTGTTGGAGGGATGCGGGAGCGCTGTTTCGGAAGAGGCGGAGTATCCGGCAGAGGAGGAGCAGGAGAGCACAGCAGAAGCCATCGATCCTGCAAGCATCCGGCCGCAGGACGATTTCAACGGCTATGTGAATGCAAAGGAATTGTCCGAGATCGACCTCGATGAATATGAAGGAAGCTACGGCTCGTTTGAGCAGATCAGCGAAAAGGTGGAGGGACAGCTCGATACGGTCATTGACGAGATCATAACGGGAGACCGCGATTCCTACGCACCCGGAAGCAATGAACAGATCATCTACGACGCTTACTACCAGTTGCTGGAAGCATCCACCGGCGGTGAGTTTATGAATGAAGAAGATATCGCCGATATGCATGCAACCGTAGAGGCGATCCAGAATACCACGAGCATTGAGGAATTTCTGGAGGTCAGCCTTCAGTTGAATCAGAACTGGAATGTCAATCCGGTCTTTGGTGTTGCGGTGGATACGGATATGCACAATTCCTCCGTGGGAAGCATCTGGATCCAGCCGTTCACCCTTCCGACCGGTGGGAATATGCGTGATATCTGCATCGGAGGATACAGTGCACAGGCTGTGGCAACCGGATTTCGCAGTACACTGATCAATTACGGAATGGATGCGGAAACGGCACAGGAACGCAGCGTGGCCGATGCGAAGATGCTGATCGACATTGCTCTGGGCACGGATCTGGATCTGGTGGAGCTGATCAATAAAGACTGGGCGGTAGCAATGCAGACGGCAATTTACAAAACCAACGCAGAGATCGATGCGCTGTGTCCGAATATCGGAGCAGCAGGTATCCTCTCCACAATGGGACTTACGGAATCGCAGACCGACGGTATGTATCTCTGGGATGCAGGGCAGTTGACGGTGATCGATTCGATGCTGACGGAAGAGCATCTGGCCGAGTGGCAGGATATCGCAGTATTAAGCTATCTCGGAACGATCGCAGAGATGGTTCCGGAAGAGTGGGGCGGATCACCGGTACTGTACTCCAATGATAAATATGCCAGAGACACGGTCAAGAGGATGTACAGCAGGGAAATGGGTGAAGAATATGTCGAGCGCTATTTTGACCCGCAGGCTGCCGAAGCCGTGACACAGATCACACAGGACATCGTAGATGAGTATGTGGTGATGGTTAACGAATGCGAGTGGATGAGCGATACCGGAAAAGAGGCGATCATCGCAAAACTGCAGAATATGGAGTACTACATCGGTGCGGATGAGCCGCACATCGTGGATCCGAAAGATGCAGAGATGATCGGACATTCGGTTTATGACAGCCGGCATCAGCTGTCCATGCAAAGATACGAAGAACAGCTGAAAACGCTGACGGATGGTATGGATCGAAACGGTTTTGCCAATATGGTACCGCAGATGGTAAATGCCTGCTATGTACCGGATAGCAATGTGATCAATATCACCGTAGCGATCATGAACGCGCCGTTCTACAGCCCGGAGCAGAGCTACTGGGAAAACCTCGGCGGCATCGGCGCAGTCGTAGGTCACGAGATCTCGCACGGATTTGATAACAACGGTATGCAGTATGACAAAGACGGAAATTACAATCCGGAATGGATCCCGGAAAGTGACCGTCAGGCCTTTGATGAAATGGCAGCCAGGGTGGAAGCGTATTATAACAACCAGACGATCCTGGAGGTACATCCGGTGGACGGCAAACTGACTCTGGGAGAAAACCTGGCGGATATCAGCGGTGTGGACTGCATCCTGCGTCTGACAAAGAATAATGATCAGCGCAAGGAACTGCTTGAAAACTATGCAAGAGTCTGGGCAAGCATTTCACCGAAGGACAGCGTATTGGCGCAGCTGTATATGAACGAGCACAGCCCGGATATCGTTCGTGTGAATGCGGTCGTAGCGCTCTTTGAGCCGTTCTACGAGATCTACGATGTGCAAGAGGGCGATCCGATGTATGTGGCACCGCAGGATCGCGTGACCAGATGGTAAGGGGAGAGAAAAAGAAATGGGATTGATCATTAAACATGCTTTAAAAAATATTGTGGCAAAACCGTTGCGTTTGCTGTTGCTGATCGTCTGTATCACATTTGCATCGTTTACGGCATTGCTTGCAGTGGATATGCGTAACAACATCGAAACCCTGATGCGGGGATATCTGACGGATATGCTCGGAAAGATGGATATTATGGTCTATGGCGGATCCGAGGATATCTTCGATGGGATGGATGAGGTTGCAGAGATCAAAAAACTGGGGATCGGATTTGCCGGACAGTATGAATACACAAGAGATCCGTCCAGTTATGAGTATTCTTTCGAAGATTATGTCGGTGTATTTTCCGTATCCGATATGGATATGGCTTATGAGATGGCCTTTTTGCCCAAAGCGTATGTCCTGGACGATACCACATGTGTTGTAACACGGGATTACGCAGATGCCTTTCAGGTGTCTGTAGGGGATACGATCACACTGGATACGCGGGATGAAGAGAAGATCGAACTGAGCGTGATCGAGATTGCGGATATCCGTAGTACATTGATGAACAGCAAATCCGTGATCACAACCAATGGGGTCATAAACAAGATCACCTGCGTAAAAAATGATCAATATGGTTATTGGATGATCGATGTGGTAGATGATCAGATGATCTATCCGGTTGTCGATACCATCCGGTACAACGATTCCAAGGCAGAACTGGAAATCGTTGCGGAACAAATGGAAGATCCGGATATCGAAATGATCTACAATGTTTTTTATCTGCTGTTTCTGATCTCGTTTTTGCTGGTGATCTTTGTCACCGTATCCATTGCGGAAAAGATCGTCAACGAAAGAATGTCCGTGATCGGAACGCTGCGCAGTCTGGGTGTATCCCAGCAGATGACGGCATTTGTACTGCTGATGGAAAATATTATGTATGCGGTGATCGGTTCCATACCGGGAATCCTGATTTATTCAATGATCAAAACACCGGTATTGCGATCGATGATCAGTGGTCCCGGAGAGGGAGTCGATGTTACACAGTATATCGGTGCCACACCCTGGTCGGCTTATTTACTGGTAGTGATCGGTGCAGTATTGGTCGAGAGCGCATATCCGCTTTATGAACTGGTGAAAGCAGTCAAGACACCGATCCGTGATATCATCTTTGATAACAAGGATACCGAGTTTAAATATCATTGGAGCAGACTGTATATCGGAATCGTTCTGGCGGTGGCATCCGTGGTGTTCGGTCTCTTGATGAAAAACTTTTTGACACTGGCCCTCTCCTTAACCTGCGGAACCATTGCATTGGCAGTGCTGATCCCGTTTATGATCCACTTCCTTTCCAAGGTGATCGGAAGAGTCGTGTGGAAGGCATCCTTACCGGTGGCACAGCTTGCGGCAGAAAATATTTCAAGAAACCGTATCATTATGGGAACGGCGATCCTGAGTGTTACATCCCTTACGCTGTCTTTGCTGATCGGCGGTTTCGGAGAAGCGCTTGCCAAGGATCTGAAAAGCAGCAAGATGGATTATGATGCGGTGGTATATATCAATCGAAATGATGAATATCATACCTACCGGTATATCAGCAATCTGGAAGGTGTAGAGGAAGCGGACTATGTATACAGTACACTTTTGGTCAGCTCCTTTGAAGGGGACAAGATCCGGACCATGACCTGGTATTCCGATACACCGCACAATATGATCGAAAAACTGCCGGCAGAAGGTTATGGTTTGAAAGAAAACGAGATCGTGATCTCAAGCGAGATGGCAGCCAAACTGGAAGTAGCGGTCGGATCGGAGATCAAAATGACCCTGTCACCGGATACGGATTTTCCGATCGAGCGGACATTTATTTTGAAAGATACTGTGGATTCGAACGGAAGCGGCGTATTTGATTATACTTCCGTGATCATCAATTCGGATCTGTACGAACACTATTTTGGCAAAGCCCTGCGCAGCATCTTTATCCGCACTGCGGATCCGGATGGAGTAAAGGAACGCATCGAGAAATATTCCGAGACGGATGTGCTGGATGCAAAAACAAAGGCAGAGATCATGCAAAGCAACGCGGATTCCGCAAAGGGACTGCTGACGCTGATCCGTCTGGTGGTCTGCGGCAGTGCAGCACTTTCCCTGATCGGTATCGCAGGAAACCAGTCGCTGGGATTCATAACCAGAAAAAGAGAGATCGCAATGTTGTATTCGGTGGCATTACCGAGACACAAGATCAACCGCCTGCTCTTCCTGGAAAGCCTGTTTACAATGGGCATATCCGCCGGAGTTGCGGCAGTTGCAGCCCCCCTGCTCTATCAGGTGTTGGGTCACCTGCTGGAAGTGATCGGAGAAGGCGAACTCAACATCCTGCAGGAAGGCGGCCTGGGCGCAACGGAGATCCTGATGTACCTTTCGGTGATCGTCGTCGTTTACCTGCTGACCACCCTGATCCCGGTCGGCTACCTGCGCAAGATGCACATCGCAGAAGAATTGAAATACGAATAAATACACAGATTTTAAGGAGATAAAAAATGGACACTATCATCACAGTAGATAAAGTATACAAATCATTCGGTAAGGGCGACC
>CAMJAP010000159.1 GCA_946403625.1 uncultured Lachnospiraceae bacterium | reverse complement strand
ATTAAAAGTTAAAATAAATAAACGGACTATAGTTCCCCTTAATGATATATATAATACATACCGCAAACACCGCGCAGAGCAGGATCTCGTACACCCACCGCTTTTTCTCCAGCCACTTGCCGGCCGGCATAGAGAAGGTGATCGCACCGGCGAAGAACAGCCAGTTATCTTTCAGATAAAACAGCGTGGTCGCGTCACTGACACCGGCGGAGCCGATGCCAAACATCATCCCCAGATATCTTCCCATGGTTGCCAAAGTCGGGGATGCAAAGATCGTCATACCGATCAGTGTCAGAAAGATGGTCACGATATGCGCCGGTACGGTCGGCAGCTGCCATTTTTTGCCATATCCGCTGGCCCGCTCAAACATCAGCAGGATCGCATAATAAAGTCCCCACAGCACATAGTTCCATGCTGCGCCATGCCACAGACCGGTCAGCGCCCACACGATCAGGATGTTGCGGTACTGCTTCCACAGGCTCACACGACTGCCGCCCAGCGGGATGTACACATAATCCCGGAACCAGCTGGCCAGGGAGATATGCCATCTGCGCCAGAAATCTCCGATGTTCTTTGCGATATACGGATAGTTAAAGTTCTCTTCAAAGGTAAAACCAAACATCCGCCCCAAGCCGATGGCCATATCGGAATAGCCTGCAAAATCATAATAGATCCGCAGGGTATAACACAAAGCACCAAGCCACGCAAATGAAACCGAGATGCTGTCTCCGCCGGCAACCTTTGCCATAATGCGGTCTGCAAACAAGCTCATGATATCCGCCAGCAGGATCTTCTTTCCCATACCGCAGATAAAGCGTTTCACACCGGCCGCAAAATCACTTACCGTTTCCTTACGGTCATAGATCTGCTCCATGATCGTCTCGTAACGCACGATCGGTCCGGCCACCAGCTGCGGGAATAAAGAAATATACAGTCCGGTATACAGCGGATTTTTCTGCGGCGGTACTTTTCCGCGATACACATCGATGATGTAGGACAACGCCTGGAAGGTAAAAAACGAAATACCGATGGGCAATGCGATCCCCGTCAGCGGGATCTCCAATCGGAACAGGCGGTTCACATTGGTAATGGAAAAATCCAGATATTTATAGATGAACAAAAGCCCCAGATCGATGCATACTGCCAACGCCAACAGAAGCTTACGGTGTTTCGCACCACCCTCCGGCGCCAGAAAACGCCCCAAGCCATAGTTCACGGCGATGGAAAATAACAGCAGCAGGATATTCCACTTCTCGCCAAAGGCATAGAATACCAGACTGGCGATCAGCAGACAGATATTCTTTGCGGTGATATTTTTCCTGCACGGTCCGAAATAAAAGAACAAAACCACCGAGAAGAAACAGAACAAAAAGATGATACTCGAAAAAACCATCTTATCTCTCCCTCTCGATCTTTCCGCCTTCGACGCGATAAACCATATCGCATTTCTCAATAGTCTGCAGACGGTGTGCGATAATGATCAAAGTCTTTTCGCCCTGGAAACGGTTGATGGAATCCATGATCGCGCTCTCGGTATCATTATCAAGCGCCGAGGTTGCTTCATCCAGGATCAATACTTCCGGATCTTCATACAGCGCTCTGGCAATACCGATACGCTGACGCTGACCGCCGGAAAGACGCACGCCGCGCTCTCCGATCCCGGTCTCCAGGCCTTCCGGCAGGCCTTTCACAAACTCATCCAGCTGCGCATCCTTCAGTGCCTTCCAGAGTCTGTCCTCATCGATCTCTTCTTCCGGAATACCGAATGCCACATTCTTGCGAATGCTGTCATCCAGCATAAAGATCGTCTGCGGAATATAGCCCACATTTTTGAGCCACTTCCGGTAGTTGTCTTTTGCCATCACATCCTGTCCGTCGGCTGTGATCGTGCCTTCCTGCATCTTGAGCAAGCCCAGCAACACATCCACGATGGTGGACTTACCCGCACCGGAAGCTCCCACGATACCGATACTGCTGCCTACCGGTACGGTAAGCGACGCGTGATCAAAGATCTGCACTTCCGTATTCGGATAATGATAGCAGATATCTTTCAGTTCGATCTTGTCCTTTACCGGCAGTTTTTCTTTTACCGGCGCCAGATCCGACATATCCGTATGATCCGCTCCGATCTCATTTTGCAGATTATCGGAAACACCCATCATAAACGGTTCGAAATAAGCGATGTTGTTCAACTGGTTGTTGATACGGTTTGCACAGGGCATCAAACGCACCACGGCAATACCGAAGGCACCGATGATCGCCATCATCTGCGATGTATCCTTACCCTGCAGCATCAGGATCATCATATACAGCACCATTGCCGCCACACTGACGGTTTCGATCAACAGACGCGGGATATTGTTGTACAGAGTGTACTTCTGCACCGCATCCACATAACCCTTACCGCAGCGGATATACTCATCCACGAAATACGCTTCGTGTCCGCCGATCTTCACATCCTTGATACCGGTCACGCTCTGGCTGATCCATTTGAACAGACCGGAATAGTAATTCTGATTGTCCTCACCGGCTTTGTGCATGATGGGTTTCAGCACCAGCTTGATGATAAAGAGCGTTACGATCAACAGTGCCGAGATCATCAATGTCATCATCGGCTCCGCGATAAACAAAACCACAGCCAGAAAAACAAATACGATACTCTCGGATAACAACTGCAACAGAGACAGGATCAGCGCATACATATTATTTACATCCGATGTGATGCTGCGCTGGATCACCGCGGTATCCGCATTGAGGAAATATTCATACCCGCGGCGCATATAGTTTTTCATCATTCGTTCGGAGGTGCGGAACTGGTTGGTGTATACAAAACGATACAGCACCTTCTGCTGCAAAAACAGATACAGGTTCTTGAAAATAAATACCACGATCAGTGATGACATGATCAGCATGGTAAATGTTTCCCGGGAATGCATCCCCAGCACCCGGTACAGTGTAGAGACGATCTCATTATTCTCGACGGCATTGGCATCCATCAAAAGCGTGATCACCGGTATGATGATCGTTACGCTGGCCGTCTCCAAAAGTGCTCCGAAGAGCATCATCAAAAGCAGAACGATCATAAATCGCTTCTGCTTTCCGTCCAGCAATATATTCAGTTTCTTCAGTATCTTAACCATCTTGTTCTTCCGTTTTTCTGCTATACTTCTGATTAATTCGGCTACATAATATCATAAAACCGATAGTCTGTGAAGTCACCGGTCCACCGGGACCGATTCTTCCCTGATTGATATCCTTAACAGCCCATAACTGATGACAGAAAAGATAACAACCAGTATTGTATTTACCCAGGATGAGAACCGTACAAAAAACACCGGCAACAGTCCGAGGAATAATGCTGCCGTAGTAATGCCGAACGCAATCCCGGGATTCTTTTTCAAAACACTGAGACACATCGCATAGGTGATACTCATTGTCATGGAAAAGAAAAAAACACCGATGCAGGAAACCACCATAATCCGATCTCCGCACACCAGGAATGGAACTGCTACAAGAGTTCCTATCGTTGCGGTCTTTCGCGCCCCGATCTTATCCGTGAGAAATCCTCCCAGGGCTTTACCGCATCCCATAATAAAAAACAGAAAGAATGTCTGCCACAATTCTTTATTCCATGAAATCGGGATCGCATATCCGATATAGCTCCGTACAAAGGTAACGACAAAGGCGATCAAAAGAAGCGGACCTGCAGATATTTTACGGTTTGTAATACAAAACACCGGATACCGTTCCAATCTGAGAGATACTTTACATGAAAGCGACAGGATCTCCGATAACGCAAGAGGAAGTATCAGAAAATACGGCGAAACCTGATGTGTTCCCAATGTCTGTCCGATCACCACGCCAAAAGAACCACCTGCCACAAACAGCGCAGACGGAAATATCTTTCCCCTGCTTTCAGCAACCGTAGCAATTGCCCCGCATTCATGCAATATCGCATTGCCGATAGCCAGAATAATATACCCGAGAATATGGATTGTTTTGATCGGGGATGCTACCGCAAACACACTGATCAGCATCAGAAAATTACCAATGGATTCATACGGCAGTTTTTTATGCCGGATAATAAAATCCCCGATCAATCCCTGCGGAAGAAATGCAAAAAAATCATAGATCAGTGCGATCGTCCCTGCCAATAGCAATGGATAATGAACCCTGAGCAAATAGAAGCATACAATCTCCACACACGCATGGACAAAAAAATATTTTATGCCGGTCTGATCCGGTTTATTTATCCTCATCTTTATGCTCTTCGTCCGGTGTTTCGATCTTCTCCGACTCAGTCTGCTCATTCTTCAGTTCACGCCGGATGATCATCACACCTCTGATGATCAAAATTATAGCACCTATCAAAAATACGGGGATTGCAAGAAATCCGCCGATATAAACGATACCACCGAAGCCTGCATCCAATAACATAAAATGCTCCATCAACTTTTCACTCCCGAACTTATTTGATTACGGCAACCAATCTCTCAGCCACACGATTACAAGACTTATAAGCAATCCTACAAAACAGCTGAGAATATTCGCTATATAACTTGTCTTGAGTACCTGCGAAAAACTCAATGGGGATATTTTTTTATACGCATAAGCCTCATAAACAGGGATTAACAACAGTTCCGCGAAAACATACCAGGCAATAAGAATATAGTTTTCAGCAAGAAATCCCATAATAACCAATACAGAATTAAAAACCGCATTGGTAAGCATATTGATACCACGGATATACTCTTTATTTCCGGTCACGCCGGCTTTAACAATGATCGGTGTTTCTATCCATACCGTGAGTTTTACCGAAAGCAAAAGAAACCCGATTCCGATTAATACCGGTATTAAAATTATCCCAATAATGAATACCCACCCAAAAATGAAATCCATATAAATAATCCGATCTCCTTACTATCTTTTTCTCTGCAGTTCTTTCAAAAACTCAGATCATATCATCGTAGCGATGTTTTGTCTTGGGTTCATACTTATCCATAAAGTCGTGCCCCAGGCGGATCTTTTCTTCCGCAAAATCGATGGCAGCCAGTTCCGTATAGACCGATACCACACGATTGAATTTGATGCCCGCAAAAAAGTTTAACAGCTCCATCGGTACCGTTGATGCAAACTGCGGACACTGCGGAAACAGTGTCTTGTAATCCAGCACATCCCTCGGATGCGGTTTGATAAAGACCAGTGTTTCTTTCCCCTGCGCATCCTTGCCGAACTGCTCCAGCTGATCCTCCATAATGCGTTTCCGGGTATCCAGATCACACAAGGGATCCGTCAGGATCA
>CAMJAP010000158.1 GCA_946403625.1 uncultured Lachnospiraceae bacterium | reverse complement strand
AGAAGAAGCAGTTGCTGAAGAAACTACGGAAGAGGAATCTACAGAAGAAACCGAGAAAGTAGAAGAGGCTGAAGAAGAAACAGACACTGCAGAAGAAGTAGAGGAAGTTTCTGAGG
This sequence comes from uncultured Lachnospiraceae bacterium, assembly GCA_946403625.1. GTDB lineage: Bacteria > Bacillota > Clostridia > Lachnospirales > Lachnospiraceae > NK4A136. The sequence continues at coordinate 5,303 of CAMJAP010000158.1, read as the reverse complement.
ATGAAATAGCAGAAGATGAAACGGAAGAAGATGCTGTAGAGGAAGAAACCGAAGAAGCTCTGGAAGAGGAACTTTTGGAAGAAGAACTGTTAGACGAAGAACTTCTTGAAGAAGAGCTTGAGGAAGAGGCAGAAGAGGAATCCGAAGAAGATAATCTGTACTATCGATATACAGTCGAAGCACTGGATTACAATGCTGTTATCCCGGCAGGCGGTTCCATTACGATCGGCTATAACGCTAACGGTGAGGATCACGAGATCTGGGATGCGCAGGCAGAGATCGTTTTAAAAGAAGTTGAAGCAGAAGAGGAACGCAATCCGGAAGGCAGTACCTACGAAGGGGATGGCTATACGGTAGAAGTAGTCATTCCGGCCTATTGGGATGGCGCATACAATGTACAGCTGCGCATCACCAATACAAGCGAAGAGACACTGCATAACTGGGCTTTCGTAATGGAGACCAAGGATTCCATTTCCAATCTGTATAATGCAGTTGAGCTGTCTGATAAAGATGGTGTGCGTTTGATCAAGAACGCCGGTTACAATCAGGATATTCCTGCGGGCAGTACTGTAGAGGTTGGTTATACTGCAAATTATGACGGGGACTTTGATGTTCCGGTTGATTTTGCATTGTCTCAGATCGAGAAGGAAGTTACCACTGCAGAATGCGAAGTAAGTCTGTTTGTTACTGAAGAATGGGAAAACGGTGGTCTTGCTGAGATCATTCTCACAAATATCTCCGAGCTTCCGATCGAAGACTGGATGCTGGAATTCGACAGCACCCTGGAAATTGAAGAAATGTGGGGTGGTGTGATCGAAAACCACGAAGGTGAACATTACTTTATCCGCAATGCGGAATATGCCCAGAATATCATGCCGGGCGAAAGCTGGACGATCGGTATGCTGTTTAGCGGTGATGCTGCAGATATCAGAAATGTGGAAGTAAGACAGATAGGGGTAGAGGAAGAGAAAGAGGTCAGCTACAATGATGCCATCATTAAGGTTGATGCAGAGAATGTAGGAAGATTATTCTACAAGCCTGTCTTATCAAACGATGACTTTGTAATGTCAACAGACGGATTATATTATGTAAAAGATCAAATCATTGTAAATGTAAATCCCAATTATACATACGAATATGTAGAGAATAGGGTTCAAGAATTAAATGCAAGAATAGTCGGATGTATTGAGCTCACCGGTAATTACCAAATCGAGTTTAACTGCGCAGAGTCAATATCTGATTCTGAAATGATCGATATATTTGAGCAGGAATCTTGGATTGATAATGTTAGTTTGAATTATATGTGGGTAGATAAGCCATTGTTCTGTAGTAGTGACCCTTGGGGAAGCTATGATAGCAGCGGGAATCCGGCACCACAGGAATGGGACAATCAATCCGGTTATTCTGGCGATGATTGGGGAATAGAAATTATTAACTTCGAGCAGGCATTAATAAAAGCAGGAGTAATAGCTGACGAAAGTAGTACATCTTCAGATATGACATTTGATCATTTGTCAAATGTAAATTTGGGCATTATAGATCAAAATATAGATATATGGCATTCGGATTTGGCCAATAATGTTACAGGCTTTAATAATACATATCCATCATACGAGGATTTGTATAAAGTAGCTTATCCGGGGAAGGCGCCCTACAATGCGGGATCCCATCATGGAACATTAGTAGCAGGAATTATTGCGGCTGAAGCAAATAACGGTGAAGGTATCGCTGGAATCTGTTTAAAAAACAACTTATCTGTAATGGATCAAAACGGAAGCACACTAAAAATGCCTAGTATGCCATTAAAAGAAGAAGGATCCAATTATCTGTCAAGTGAAAAATTAGAAGATTTAAATTCAACTACATTTGAGTATGCGTGGGAGCTAAGTGCACTTATCTTTGTGAACAAATGTAAAATAATAAATTTTAGCTTGGGCTGGGAAGAAATCTGTATGTTGGCATCTCAACACAATTTAGCCAAGACAGATCCGATCATTAAAGCCAGATATGATAGTGCCCATAAATATATTGATGTACAGTCAGAATATATCGGTAATTTCCTTGACGAAGCAATTCAAAATGGATATGATTTTTTAATAGTGTGTGCCGCAGGGAATGCCAACGGATATGTATTTTATACTTGTGATATTACTAAAAGTACCCCCGCAGGTTTTGTTAGAAGGGAAGATTATGATAACAATAAAAGCGGCTACAGCAATGTAAATACAACCCAAAAGTACGGAGTAACTATAAATCCGGGATTTATAACATTAGAGCCCGCAGAAGCAAAATATTGCGAACCGTTCTTATATATCGGGAAAGATAGAGAGTGCTATGATCATATAATATGTGTAAGCGGATACGGTGTAGATCCTGCATACGGTGGAATGAAAACACCTTATTATTGTTCTGGCGGAGACAGGGTGGATATATTGGCACCTTGCGAGGGCATTTATACTACAGCTGTAACGAAGTGCGGTGAATATCTGACGGATTACGGCCATTTTGGAGGCACTTCTGCAGCAGCCCCTTTTGTTACAGGGGCTGCTGGATTAGTATGTAATGTGAACGACTCTATGGATTGTGCAACGATAAAAAGAGCTATCATAAGAACTTCTAGAGATGTAGGGGAATCCAAAAAATTGTTGGATCTTTCTAAATTGATGGATGTCACAGTTAAGTCAAACGGGCTTGTTCAAGGTAATATAAAGTGTTCCGACACAAATAGCGCGCCAGCAAGAACAAAAATATCCGTATTTGATGTAAATATATCAAAGCCTGTTCAGGAGTTTTTTGTAAGTGACGGATTTTATAGGATTGATCTTGAACCTGGCACATATCACATATACTACTCTGCGGAAGGGTATATAACAAATGTATCTGACGAATTAACAATAGGAGCAAAGCCTATATATGTACATGATGTTGAATTACTCAAAACACCATCTACTGGAACACTACATATTACTGTGAAGGATGAATCTGGCAATCCTGTGTCTAATGCAGATGTACTCATTGCTGGGATGACTGGAACGCAGTGTGGTTCTAGCGAGGCGGATTACAAAAAAGTATTATCGTATGGAGAAACCGTAGATTATCAGACAGTAAACATAACAACCAAAACAGATGCTAAAGGGGAAGTTTTATGTCGTGTACCGGCAGGAGGTTATTTTGTCCTTGCAGAGCAGCAGACAAAATCCGGATTCAGAATGATAGGTAATTGTAGTGGCTTTGATGGTAAAATAATAAATGGTCTCGAGGAAGGAAAAACTCGTAATATAGAAGTCAAATTAACAGAAAAAGATTCCTATAACCCCCATCTTACAATGCAGATAATAGGCGATGGTGATGAGTATATAAATGATGCCAAAATTTCTTTATACTTAGGTATAAATCCTTCTAAAGATGATATTCCGGTGATGATAGTCGATAAAGATTTAAGTAAAATATTTGCGTATCGATATGCAAGAGGTTGGACACAAATCAGTACTGCCCCTGGATTCTATACAGTAAAGATCGAAAAAGATGGATACGAAACGGAATATCGAACTGTTCTCGCCCATATAGGTATGTACAATTACCAGATACGATTGAATAAAGTACAAGAATCTGAAGAGTTACCGAATAATGTATATTTTGAAAATGGACAATTTAACAGTACTCTTGCATATCCTTATACCAATATATATAATAAGACAGTAACAGAAGAAGATTTTAATAATTTCAATAATGGCGGCGCTTCTGTTACATATAATATTGTAAAAAACAATATTGGCTATGGTGAAATTTATGAGTTTCGAGGTGCAGATTCCGGGGAATATATACTAAAGGATGGAAATATAGTATGTGATATAAGTAGTCCGGACAAATACACTATGTCTTCATTCGGCGCAAAATATAGTATGATTTGGCTACCTGTACATTTGCCGGAAAATACATATACTAAAATGTGTTGTAGATTAAAGCTGTCGACAGAACTATATGATGGATATAGCGTGCATTTTTATCAAGCATATCCAGATGCATCTAATAATCGAATGAGGACATCCGCATTTTCGTATGACTGGGGAGATACAGTTGATGTTTCATTCAATTTAGTAACATCCGATTCTGCTTGGACGGATAAGACTGCATATATAGCAATATCAACAGGTGGATTCCAACATACAGAAATACAAAAAATATGGTTTGAATAGAATTTATACACCCGCATTGGCGACTTTGCCGCCAATGCGGCGTATCATATTTTATATTTTGATGCTTGAATGGGAAAATTATCATTGTGATATTTATATTATTCAAATTTTTGAACATTTTTTTAGATGACAGATAAATAATATACGAACACAAAGGAAATCTTTATGATTACTAAGAAAAAAATAGCAATATTTCTTGGAATATTATGTATGTTGGCTCTTGATGCAGTATATATTTATATGCGACATGAGGCTATATATAATGAACATGTTATAGGAACAAAAATAGATCCCGAATCAGAAGAGATAGAAAACAACTTATTTGATAATAAAGATGAGATAGATGGGTTGGATAAGCTAACTCTTAGTATAAAAACATGTGATGTTGCTGTGTCACAGCAGGCTATAAAGGATTTTCCTAGATTTGAAACGTTTGGTGTCCCTTTGGATATAATTGCCGGAAAAATGGAATGTTTTAGAGTTGTCATATTACCAGATAGAGATATAAATATCAAATCTTATATATGTAGTCAGTTTTCGAGAAAATCAGATTATAATGTCTTATATCAAAAAGTAAGTTATATCGGAAAAAATGATATATATAGTGAGTATCGTTTCAAAACCGTTTATCAAATGGATTCTAATAAGGATCATGTATGGGCAGAGGCATATAGAATTATTATTCCGAAAAATGTAAGGATGATAAGGGATGGTTATTTTTCATATACAGGAGATGGAGATGAGAGTGACATTATGGCTGCTTGTGATTTGATCACTTCTGATCCATATATGCCCGTCATCTATCGTGAATTAACCAAAACGGATCAAGGGTATGAATATAATGGTGTCTATTTACTAGAGGAAACAAGCGAGTATTACTTGCGCTCTAGTAAAGAATGTCAAATAGCAGTAGATATAGAGCAGAACAGAATCAGTATGGTTCCTGCTGATCCTTCAACCTATTACTCCTATCGTTAAATAGTTGCACATTGGTACCTGACCCCAAATATCCAAAGAACAACATTTCCATCAAGGGGAATGATCCGATGCTCGCAAACCTGCTTGCAAATACCAGCGATGAGTATTACGGACTTCCGTGGTTGACTA
>CAMJAP010000157.1 GCA_946403625.1 uncultured Lachnospiraceae bacterium | reverse complement strand
TCCGGAGTCGGTTGTCCTGCTTTAGAGTATAAGCCGGTTTACAAAAGGATCTCCGACCGGTATCACATCGCGGTGATAGAAAAAGCGGGCTATGGTCTGAGCGGTAAGGCAACAAGTAAAAGAACCGTAGAAAATCTGGTGGAAGAAAGCAGAGCGGCACTGAAAGGTGCGCATATCGATCCGCCGTATATTCTTGTGCCGCATTCGTACTCGGGATTTGAGGCAATCTGGTGGGCGAATACCTATCCGGAAGAAGTAAAAGGTGTATTCGGATTGGATATGGGATTTCCGAATATGATGAAGGCGCAGGCCAAAGAGATCCCGCATGAAAAGAAAAAACAGATGGTGGAAAAATCCAGAAGTCTGATGCAAAAACTTGCAAAGAGGGGACTGCTGGATCGACTGCTTAGGAATAAAACGGTAAATGCTTCAGGATTGTTGGACGGCAACGAACTTTCCGAGGAAGAAAAGAAGATCTACGAGGAAGTGTATTATAAAAATATCGCAAGCGAGGCAGTATTCGAAGAGTCAATACTTGCAGAAGAAAACGCGGCAAAGGCAGAGCAGACGGGATACTTGCATTGCCCGGCCTGCTTTATCGTAAGTAATATGAGATCGCCGGTCAAAGCGCTTACCTGGCAGCAGGCAGCAAAGGATTATGCGGCACAATGCAATGCGGACATTCATTTGCTGAATGAAGGACATATGTTATATGCAAAGATACCGGACAAAGTCGCAGAACTGTTGGAAGCATTTCTTTTGAAAATTGAAATAAACGAAAATGGCAATGGGTAAAAAGAGATGAAAATGCTGATCGTGCCGATGGCGGCTATGGCGGAGACACACGGGCCGGCGTCCAGATGCAGGATATTGGCAAAGGGATTTTGTGATGCCGGTGCGGAAGTGTTTACCTGTATGGCAGAAGATGTGAATTACAAGGCGATGGAAGGAATCACGAATTACTTCCTGGATATCCCTATGCCGATGGGATTGCCGGGGTGTATCGCGAAGAGAACGTTTCCGATTGCACAAAAATTGGGGATCACTGCAAAAAAGACGGTAGACAGTTTTGATCAGGTACTGCGTTTTACCGGCAATCTGGATTACAAGTATCTTAGGAAAAGTGTCGCTTCTATTCGAAAAGCAATACAAGAGAGTAAAGCGGATTTCGTGTATTCCGAGTTTAATATTTCTGCGATCATCGCAGCAAAGAAAGATGGAATTCCACTGTGCGCAACGGTCAGCTATCCGACGCAGCATGAATATGCGCATAGGAGTGACCTTGCACGGGGATTAAATCAGCTTCTGGAAGAATTGCAGATGCCGACAGTAGATTCTGCACTTCAGTTGTTTGATCTTGCGGATAAGACATTTTGTCCGAGCATTTGTGAACTGGAGCCAATCGAAAAAGAAAATGTCATTTACAGTGGTTCTTTAAAACAGATAAAGAATGAAACGGATCCTGATGTCAAGCGTGATAAGATCGTTGTTTATATGGGCAACGGAACGATTCCGGCACAGGAGATGCTGAAGATAACGAAGAATGCATTTCAGGAGACGGCATATGAAGTTTATATAGCATCGGCATATTTGAAAGAAGAAACGATGGGTAATATTCATGTGGCGCAGCGGTGGGAGTTTGACAAACTTTTAAAAGAGTCGGTTTTGTTCATCAATCATGGTGGGCAGAACAGTATCGTGGATGGACTGCTTTACGGAGTGCCGCAGATCGTGGTACCCGGCAAGATCTTTGAAAGAAAGTATAATGCAAGATGTATCGCTGATCAAAAAGCAGGAATCGTGCTGGACCACCGGGAGTTTACGCCGGAACACTTGCGTAAGACTGCAGATGATATCATACACTCCGGTGAGATGGCTCAAAATGCTGCAGCACTCGGAAAGAAACTGACGGAAGCAGGTGGCGTGGATATTATTATAAAAGCTGTCATTGATGTTGTATGAAAAAAACTGTGGGGCGGAAATCCTAAATATAGGGTTAAGAAAAAAAGCATATGGAGGAGGCAGATGTTATGATGAAGGAAAAATGAAATTGAAGCTTTAGACTAAATCAGATTTATTACGATACCGGTAATAAAAGAGAACAGAATAACAAACAGCCAGTAGAACGCAAAGTGTTTAGCGCCCAATACAACTTTGAGTGCGCCGAGATTTGTGATCTTTGTAGCAGGCCCCGTGATCATAAAGGCTGCGGCGCTTCCGAGGCTCATACCGTTGGCAAGCCAGCTCTTAATGATGGGGATCGTACCACCGCCGCACACATACAGGGGAACCCCGATTGTTGAAGCCATCAACACACCCCATGCTTCGTTACCGCCAAACACAAAGCGGATTGCTTCCTGGGGTATGTATCTTTGGAACAAAGCGGAAAGTATAATGCCGATCAGAAAATAAAGGCCGGTTGCTTTCAGATTGCGCCAAAGATTCTTGAAAAATCTCATAAAAGGATTCGGATCGATATCCTTATTCTTCGGCTCATCAAAATTCTGAAAATTGAAGAATGATTTCTCTTTGAACACAAAGCGGATAACCAGTCCGGCAACAATCCCGCACAAAAAACAGCTGATGATCCGTACGCACAATACTTTTGCGCCAAGTGCAGCGCTGTATATTATCAGTTGCGGATTGAGCAGGATCGAACTCATCATAAAAGAAGCCAGCCATTCATCCTTTATTCCGCTTTTCGAAAAAGAAGCGGCGATCGGTATTGTTCCGTACATACACAGGGGTGAAGCTACACCGAGAATCGATGCAAAGATGATTCCCAATATACTGCTTCCGTCACTTTTCATATTTCGCATCAAAGCATGGATCTTATCTTTAAAGAAAACGGATACGAGCGAGCCGATGAGCATACCGGCAACCCAATACCAGAAAATCTGGCTGAACTGTAATGTGAAATAATACCAAAAGTAGATCCATTCGGTTTTTAATATTTCCAGCATCCGAATACCCTCCGGTATTTATTCTGTAATGGTATCAATATTGATCAGTTGATACACACGGTTTCCGAAGCCGATCTTTTCCGCATGTGTCAGTATATGTATACCATTTTTTTCCAGTATCCTTCCCTGCAGGGACGCTCCGTCTTTTGCTTCAAATACCTGATCCACACATGCCTGGTCCAATGCGACAGGATCTGTCGATGCAAAGATCCCGATGTCATGCATATCAACTTCCGCGGGGGAGGATACACAATCACAGTCTACGGAAAGGTGATTCATTACGCTGATATAAACGATATGGTTTCCATGATCTTCATAATCCGAAACCGATTTGGCGGCTTCTGCCATACTTTCGGTAAAAACATCCTGATTGGTGATCAGTGAACCCAGATCGATCGGTGGTTTGGAAAAGACACCGCCGGTATGAATGCGGACCTTGCCTTCTCTGGAAGCGATACCGATGGAGATGTTTTTCAGTGCGCCACCGAAGCCGCCCATCGGATGTCCTTTAAAATGTGAAAGAACCAGAACGTAGTCGTAATTGGCCAGATCTTGTCCTACCCAGTTTTCCTGCAGATGTATACCGCCATACACGGGAATTTTTATGTATCCGCATTCATCCATAATGTTCACATCTGCAATCGCAGTAAATCCATGTTCTTCCGCAACCTGTCTGTGCATTGCAGTATCTGCCCGTTTGGATCCGGAATATGCAGTGTTGCATTCTATGATCGTTCCATCTACACTCTGCACCAGATTCCTGATCAGGTTCGGATCCAGATAATTCGGATTACCGGCTTCACCGGTAGAAAGTTTGACGGCCACTCTTCCTTCCGGATGAACATTCAGTGTTTCATAGATGCGCATCAATGCGTCCGGACTGATGTCATTTGTATAATACACGATGGACGGCTCCGGATGGGTACGGCCTTCTGCGTCCATAACCTCCACATTGTAGGAGACATGTGGTTCGATGTCATAGTGCATATGATGCATGTATAGCAATACCAGGCCGGTGAGTACGATTACGATTATAGCCAGTACAGAAAGAAGCTTCTTTAGCTTTTTATTTTTCATATCCTATCGTTTCTCCTTAGCCAGTAATCCGTTTAAACCTACATAATGATATTTCATCAGAAGTAAAATATGCTTTTTCAATTCATCGGGATCTTCGTAAGTGGTGATCACATCGGTCAGAGCGAAGATCTGAATTTTTGCGATCAATATATTCATATCATTATCCGCAACCTGTGATCGTTCTGTAAATATTCGGATGTAGTGACCGGTGATGAAGTCTCTGTCTTCATCTCTTCCGCTGTGAAGCATTACCAGTATCGCGCTGCGATGGGTGGCTACCACATCCGCAAGGCGGTATGTTATTTCCGATATTTTCATTTTCAGACTTTTTGCTATAAAGTCCGGTGCTGTCATTCGGTCGGTCACCTCCAGTATGCTGTGCCGAGCTTCTCCGACCAGTGTCTCATAGATCTCTTCTTTTGAAGAAAAATACCGGTAAATATTACTTTTACTGATATAGCATTTCTCTGCGATCAGCTTCAGAGAAGTCTTTGCATAGCCATAGCGGGTAAACAGTTTTTCTGCTACCATCAGGATCCTGTCATACAATTCGGTTTTCTTTACCTGCATCATACACCTCAAAAGCGACTGTATTCATTTTTGAATATAGCAATCAATGCCTTACAAGTCAAGCGTTGGAAGCCAATAGCGACCGATATAAGAATCCGTACCCTCATTGTATTTCCTTTTATGTAGATTTTGCAATTACAATGGTGACGGAGTCTCTTGATAAAGCAGATTATGAGAGGTATATGGATTTGCGTTGTGCTTATCTTTGATGTAGAATATACAACATATTTTGAACGATGGGAGAAATGTAAAAATGGAAATACGGGAAGTACGGCCGGAGGATGCAGAGCGGCTGGTAGAAATCTATTCTTATTATGTGGCGGAGACGGCGGTTTCTTTTGAGTATGAAGTGCCGACGGTGAGCGAGTTTCAGAGACGCATCGAAAAGATCTCTGCAAAGTATCCGTATCTGGTATGTGTGCAGGATGGAAAGATCGTCGGATATGTGTATGCGAGTGCGTATAGCGGACGCACGGCCTATAACTGGACGGTGACGACATCGATCTATCTGGATAAGGATTGTCGCAGACAGGGAATCGGTTCGATGCTCTATAAAGAGCTGGAGGAACGATTGCGAAAGCAGGGGATCGTTAATCTGCTGGCCGGGATCGCCTATATCGAGGAGGAAGACGAATATCTGACGAATGACAGTTATCGTTTTCACGGATTGCTCGGCTATAAAAAAGTGGCCCACATGGAAAGCGTCGGAAAGAAATTTGACCGGTGGTACGATCTGATCTGGATGCAGAAGAAGCTTTTTTGACGGATAAATGAAAAATGGAGCATTCCTGTAATTCATAAATAGCGCCAATTGAAAAATAAAGAACCTCA
>CAMJAP010000156.1 GCA_946403625.1 uncultured Lachnospiraceae bacterium | reverse complement strand
GTATATGAGCCTAGGGATGCTTATCTAAATGCCATTGGAACCGTCCCCCTGTCTGAACTCATTCGAATGCAAAGTGTGTCGGCAGTTTCAGGTCGTCACGCACCGCGATCATATCCTTCTGCACGGATTTGCTGAGCGGAACACCTTTTTCCTTTCGCTCCAGCCATACCAGATATTCTTTTTCGCCGGCCGTGTAGATCCGGTCATTTCCCGGAGCCTTTTTGGACGCACGCAGCGCCCGGCAGATATCGCCGGCGATCTTTCGGAAGGTTTCCCTGCCGCTGAATGCCTCCGGATCCACCACAAAGAAGAAATGTCCCAGATGATACATAGACGGCTTGCCCTGTGCATCCACGCCGGAGAGTGCCTTCATAAACTGCCCGCCGGCCAGTGCCGCGGAGAGGATCTCCACCACCGCCGCATAGCCATAGCCTTTATAGCCGGCCAGTTCATCGCCGATGCCGCCCAGCGGGGCCAGCGCCGCCGTTCCGTCCACTAATGCCTTTAAGATCTCTTCGCTGTCCGTCATTGCCTTGCCGTCTACGGAAACCACCGTACCTGCAGGCGTCGGCTTGCCTTCTCTTGCATAATACTCAATGCGCCCCCGCTGCACAATGGAAGTCGCACAGTCCAAACAGAACGGAAACTCTTCATCCGTCGGCAGTGAAAAGGTCAGCGGATTGGTTCCCATCATATTTTCCACACCATAGGTCGGCGCAATGGACGGTCTGGCATTCGTTCCGGTGATGCCGATCAGCCCTTCCTTCGAAGCCATCGTGGTCCAATATCCCGCGATCCCATAATGCGTGGAATTGCGGATCGCACCGCCGGCCATACCATAGGTCTTTGCCTTTTCGATCATCATCTCCATCATCTTATGGCTGGCCACCATTCCCATTCCGTCATGGGCATCCATCACAACCGTGGTGGGTGTTTCTTTCAGGATCTCGATCCTGGTCACCGGCAATAAGGTTCCCTTTTTGATCCGGTCAATGTAGATGGGCTTGAAACGATTGCATCCGTGGCTTTCGATCCCCCGCCGGTCCGACTCCAACAGTACATCCGCGCAGATCTTTGCATCCTCCCGCGGCACGCCGTAACCCTCAAAAGCGTCCGTCAGAAACGCATCCATCTCTTCCCACGAAGCGTAAAAACGATCCTCCATATGCTGTCACCTCCATAAAATAGAATACCTTCATATGATTCAAGTATACATAAGGTGCATAAGATAATCAAGAATGGCAGTTAGGGGAACGGTTCTTTTGTCTGCCTGTCACGATGCCCCCGGCTTTTACTCCGCTTCTTTGCAGTTTGCAAGAATTCTTTCAAGCATACTATCAAATTGGGTAATTTCCTCATCGGTAAAACCTTTATAAAAAATCTTGTTCATCCGGTTTGAAACCTTCTGAACATCCTTTGCAAATCCCTGCTCCTTGCCCGTAAGAGAAATAAGTGTTGAGCGTTTGTCTGTTTCTGACGGTTTCCGTTCGATATAACCGTCGCGCTCAAGTCTGGCAATGATTCCCGTGAGCGTGGATTTGTCCAAACTCGTCTTTTCACAGAGTGTTTTGATCGGTACCCCATCATTTCCCCATAAAGCAAAAATAATCCGGCCACGAGCCCCTTCTAAATCTGACATATCATTTTCGCGTAATATTTTATTCCAGACTCTTCCGCAGACCTGATGCACCTGCGACAAAAGAGTTCCACCTCTGGTTTTCTTTATCATCAGTCTTTGTCCCCGAAATAATGCGGATTTGCGTTGTACCAGCCTTCAATCTTTGCAGAAGTAAATTTCAGGACGGTATAGTCCGGATCCGTTTTTCCTTTGTGATAGTATATAAGCCAGCCTGTCTGCCACAATTCTTCCTTAAGAGCCTGATCGGTTACTTCTTCAATGGTTCCCGTTGCGCAGATTCCCTTGAATTTTTCCGGCTCGCAAAAATACAATGCCGCATTATGATTGTTTCGGATCCGTTCAACCTTTTTGGAAGATGTGTTGGTTGTAAAATACATCGTCAAAGTTTCACCATCCACAAACAACGTTTTGCCTTCCAGTTTTTTAAACTTTTTAGGATTACAGAGATTCAATAATGCACGGATTTCCGGCCGTCCTTCTTTATCCACTGTCGCAAGGTAAGCTGCCTCTGAATTCTTGATGATTGAAATCACCTCTTTCATTTTCGTTCCCCTTTCTTTAATATGGTTTGTATGCAAACTATATTAAAATAGAATGCAGAAGATGTCAAGTTTGACAACTTTTGATATAATGAAAGCAGGAAAGGGGGTTATGAATATGAAGCAGACATATTATACGCATACATCCGGTTCCGACGGGCTGCCGTTGTCCGTACTGCGAACAGAACCGGAAAATGTCTCGGAAATCAAAGGGATCGTTCAACTGGTCCATGGAATGAACGAGTACAAGGAACGCTATCTTCCCTTCATCAAATACCTGGCCAAACATGGATATATCGTCGTAATACACGACCACCGCGGGCATGGAAAAAGCGTCCGGTCCCCGGAAGATCTGGGATACTGGTACGAAGGCGGGTTTAGAGCGCTGGTAAAAGATATCCATGAGATCACCATCGAGATCAAAAAATACGCCGAAACACTGACCGGAAAATCCGATCTGCCGATGATCCTGGCCGGACACAGTATGGGCTCGATGGCAGTACGATGCTACCTTCGCAAGTACGATTCCGAGATTGATAAACTGCTGGTGATCGGCTGTCCTTCCGAATTGCCGGGAGCCGGACCGGGCTTGTTTATGATCCGTGTATTCAAAGCCATCTTCGGTGAGCACAAACGCAGCAGGTTCATCGCCAAACTGGTCATGGGCGGCTATGAGAAGCGATTCCAAAATGAGGGGCTTCTGCATTCATGGGTGAATTCCGATCCGGAGGAAGTAAAAAAATATAACGCAGATCCGCTCTGCAACTATCTCTTTACCTTAAACGGATTTGAAAACCTGGTCTTGCTGACCATGCTCACTTATACGAACAAAGACTTTGCTCTGAAGAATCCATCTCTGCCGATCCGTTTTTATTCCGGCGCCGACGATCCCTGCGGTGTCAGCGAAGAGGCTTTCAACGCCGCGATCGATCATCTAAAACAATACGGCTATACCGATGTGCAGGGGAAACTGTATGAAAACATGCGGCACGAGATCCTGAATGAACCCGGTCATGCCATCGTGTTTGAAGAAATGCTTCGGTTCATCGAATCATAGACCAAATAAAAAAGGAGCAGTCACGAAACATTCGCAACTGCTCCTTTTCTGTTATTCAGAAAACTTTAACAAAATTAAGGAGTAAAACGATGGGATTGGATTGCTGAAGGGGTAATTTTACGATAAAATGAAAATCAAATCGTGATGAAGGGGGTAATACGGATGAAGTTTCATATACAAAGTGATCTGTGTGACGGGATCGTGATCCTTGATCCTGCGGTATTGGAGGAGATGGACGAACGCTTTTTGGATGCGTTCAATATCTATCTCGATCCCGATGGGACCAGTGAACTCATCTATGATTTCCCGGAAGAAGAATGGCGAACCGTATACGAAAGAGAAACAGCGCCGGTACGGGAATTCCTGGAGCAGGGGAAGATGTGGATCAAGCTGCTCGGCGAAACGGATGAAGAGTATGAGATCATAGAATCCGAAGATGCTGCTATGGATCCGTTAACGATCCGTTCCGGAAAAGCCGATGTCGTTATGGCAAGTGAGTTGCTCCAATGCCTGTATTATCCGGATCTGGAAATGGAACGATTGGCAGAACTTACTCCGGATCCGGGAAATTATCGGATCGGAAATCCGAAAGACGGTGTGATCGTATATAAGAAGGTTGGTTGAATTATGCTGGGTGACATTGTAAAAGTTATGGTGGACCGGCCTCTGGGCAGTTACCATCCGGAGAATAAAAAGATGCGGTATCCGGTCAATTACGGATATATCGAAGAGATCATGGTGCCGGCCGAAGAAAAACAGGAAGCCTATATTCTAGGCGTGGATAAGCCGGTCGAATCCTTTACGGGCGAGATCATTGCGATCGTTCACAGGGATAACGATGTGAAAGAAAAATGGGTCGTTGCGCCGAAAGGATCGCGCTTTACTGTCGAGCAGATCACAAGCCGGATCAAGTTTGCGGAGAAGAATTTTCCGTCACACCTTGTGGTGAAGATCCATACCGTGAATATCGATGCGGAGGCATTATACCGACTTGGTTTTACCTGCAGGGAGGTCCGGAACGGATGCCTGGTGGGAAGTGACCAGACGCCCTCCGCGGAACAGATGCAGGGCTTGTTGCAGCTCCTTACCGTAAATGAAGAGATATTTTTCTGGAATTTTTATCACGGTACTGCTTCCGATCCCGGTGCCTACATCACGGCTTATGTGATGAACGGACAGGGGATGCTTAAAGAAGCCAATCACGGATGGAGCGGCAATTACAAATCCGTTGCGCTCGATGATCTGGTGGAGCTGATCCGCCGGAATTGGGACAAAGACTGGAATCAGCAGAAACAGTATGTAAATGCCATTGAGATCCGAAAAACCATTCGTCCCGGCGACCTGCTTTCTGTGATGAAGAAAGAAAAGGATATCTATGTACCCGATTATTCCGTGACAGCCTGGTAGAACATGGCTCCGTCTGTCAGATCAGCGCGCCATACTGCGTAAAGAACAATTCCGCATTCTTCTTCTCTTTGGCGCTCAGCTTGGTTTTGGTCAGTTCCGTGATATAGTTACTGATCGTCCTTGCATTGTTCACCGTAATGTACTTTTGATAGTACGATGCCAGTGATTTACTCTGTCGTTTCACAAACATAAGCGCCTGAATACCTTCCGGCAGTTTGTCGAAATCAATGTACTGCTTGATATCACCATCCGTCAGATGCAACGGCAATTCCGGTGAATTTTTATACAATGCTTCCGGATACTTTTCTTTGTTACCGAATGCATCATGTCCGATGATCCGCCAAATACCCTCTTCAAAATTATCAAAATTAGCATTCAGCGGCGGAATCATTCTGCCGGCATGCAAAACCGTTTCTTCATCGATCTCCGGTCGATCGGAGATATGATCAAAAATCTCAACAATGCACATATGTTTTTTCGGATCCAGTTCAATGATCCGGCCGAAACAATAGGTCTGTTCATTATAAGCAAAGCAAAAAATATCGCCGCGTTTCAAACGCCCCTTCGATGTTGACGGTTTCTTATCCCAGCTCCATAGTTTCATGTGCAATGTCCTTTCTGTTTTTATTTGACGCTATATTCTTCTCCCGCAGCCAATGAGATCATACGAAGCTCCTCTCCGATCCGTACCCTGCATTCGCTGTCGTGATCCGCGATCAGTTCCGCCTCTGCCAGTTGTCCGTTGTCCCAGCGGATATTGACGGTAATACCGCCCTTTGCGCGCAACCCGCTTACGCTGCCTTCCGGCCACTGTTTCGGAAGTGCCGGCAGTAAGATGATCTCACCGCCT
>CAMJAP010000155.1 GCA_946403625.1 uncultured Lachnospiraceae bacterium | reverse complement strand
TGATCTTGTTGATCGTCTCTACCATATGTACCGGGATACGGATGGTTCTTGCCTGGTCCGCGATCGCTCTGGTGATCGCCTGACGGATCCACCATGTCGCGTAAGTAGAGAACTTGTATCCCTTCCGATAATCAAACTTTTCTACGGCTTTGATCAGACCCAGATTACCTTCCTGGATCAGGTCCAGGAACAGCATACCGCGGCCTACATAACGCTTTGCGATACTTACTACCAGTCGCAGGTTGGCCTGGGACAGATCCTGACCGGCACGCTTACCGATATCGATCTTGCGCTGGTTCTCGGCGATCTTCTTTTCCAGTTCCGCGATCTTCTTGGTATTCTCTGCGGACTTCTTACCCTCTTCCTGCATTTTCTTCAGCACATTCAGTTTTTCCTGGAACTCTTCGTTCTTCTGTGCTGCTTCAAAACCGTTCTCCATCTTCTTGGCAAGTTCGATCTCTTCCTCTGCGGACAGAAGGGGCACACGGCCGATCTCTTTTAAGTACATACGTACCGGATCTTCCATGTTAACGTTGCTGTCTACGACGCCCTCTTCCAGGCTCTCCATATCCAGCGCGATCTCTTCCTCTTCTTCCAGAGCCAGTTCGTCTTCCGGAATATCGTCCTCATCCATCTCCTCGACACGCAGCACGATACGGTTCTTGTCCAGCGCATCCCAGATACGGTCAAACTGCTGTGCATCCAGGTTAAACTCGGAAAACGCATCGATAACCTGCTTGTATTCCACATAGCCGTTCTTCTTGGACTTGTTGAGCAGGTTCTTCAGACGCTCGTCGATCTGCGCCTGGATCATTTCTTCGTTCTCTTCCGAACCTTCCTGTTCTTCCTTCTTGTCGTCCGCTGCCTTCTTCGTCTCAGACTTCTTGGAAGCCTTTGCGTCTGCCTTCTTGTCTGCAGCCTGCGAAGACTTTGCGGTCTTCTTCTCTGTGATCTCTTCTTCTGCCTTTGCTTTCTTCACGGTTTTCTCCTTGCTGTCCGTTTTTTTATCTGCCGCTTTTTTGTCTGCGGCTTTCTTCTCGGAGCCCTTCTTTTCTTCCTTCAACTCGTCTTTCTTTTCCGTTGTTTTCTTAGATGATGCCATAGTTTTCCTCCTGAGTTTCCTATACTCATCAAAGTTTCCCGTCAGATCCGGTCGATCCTTCGCAGTTTCTCGAGGATATGCTTTCCTTCTACCACGCGGTTCAAAGCACTCACATCCGATCCGAGTTTTCCGGAAGCCTGGTCAAAGCTCTCCTGCTTTACACGCAACACGATGTCACGCAAAGCCTTTTCTTTGTCTTCCTTTGCCACTTCCGAACTCAGCCGGGTCTGGAATACCCTGCTGGCCGCCTCCTGCTCCTCAAGTTCATCAAACATGCCGATGATCTCTACCGGACGGAACACACCTGCCTCCAGATCCGCAAACATCCTTGTCGCGATCTTTTGGTACAGAGGATCGGTAAAATCCTCCGGTGCTATGTATTCCCGAACCCTCGCGAAACAATCCTTGTCCTCGTTCAGCCAGGTCAGCAGTAATCGCTGGGCGTACTTTGCGTGTTCTTCCGCATTGGACTTTCTCTCCGCATTTACGGGTTTCAACTGCACCCGTTCCTGCGCGGTCTTGAGTCCCTCTCTCGCCGCCTCGCTGATCACCCGCTTTTTCAAGCTGTCCTTGGAGATCCCGTATTGCTCCGCTACCGCATTCAGGTAATTATCTCTTTCCAATTCTTCCGAAAAGACGCACAGTTTTTTGGCGATCTCATTTTCAAACTTGGTCTTTTCCGCCGGATCGTCGGTTCTGTATTGTCTGCGCAGGATACGGATCTCAAACATAAATCCGTTCTCTGCTTCGTCGATCCGTTTCTGATACTCTTCTGCCCCCAGGTTTTTGATGAACTCATCCGGATCCTTGTAGGGCTGCATACTGATCACACGGGCCACCATTCCGGTCTGCCGCAAAATGCTGATGGCGCGCAGAGCCGCATCGGTTCCCGCACCGTCACTGTCATATGCCAGATAGATATCTTTTCCGAAACGTTTGAGCAGCATTGCCTGTTCCGGCGTAAACGCGGTTCCGAGTGATGCCACCGCCTGTCCGAACCCTGCCTGGTGCATGGAGATCACATCCATATACCCCTCGCAGAGGATGAACTGTTTCGCCTTGGACGATCTGGCCAGCTGCAAACCGTACAGATTCTTTCTCTTTTCAAAAAACGATGTTTCCGGCGAGTTTAAGTACTTGGGATTGCCGTCCCCCATCACACGCCCGCCGAATCCGATCACTTTGTTGCCCGCATCGTAGATCGGAAACATCACACGGTTGGTGAATTTATCATACATGCCTTCCCGTTCGGAAAAACCTGCCAAACCGGCATCCAGGATGATATCGTCCGAAAACCCTTTGTTCCGCAGATAGGTGATCAACGCATCGCTGTACTGCAGGGAATAGCCCAGATGAAACTTGTGCAGGGTTTCTTCCGTCAGCTGCCGGGATGCAAAATACCGCCGCCCCAGCTCCCCGCGCTCCGAACGAAGCTGCTGGTAAAAAAAGTTCTCCGCTGCCTTGAGCGCCTCAAAGATCCGGTTCTTCCGGCTCAGATTCCGCTTCATCTCCTCCGTCATCTCAACTTCGGGAAGCGTCACTCCGGCCCGTTCCGCAAGTACCTTGAGCGCTTCCGGAAATGTCATGTTTTCATATTTTTGCAAAAAAGTAAAAACATCACCGCCGGCGTGGCAGCCAAAACAATAGAAATACTGATCTCTCTGATTCACGGAAAACGAAGGTGTCTTCTCGTTATGAAACGGGCACAGTCCCGTATAATTGTTCCCATGCTTTTTCAGACTGACATAAGAAGAAATGATATCTACAATATCATTCCGGTCACGCACTTCGCTTTTTATATCGGGTGAAACCATACTTTACTTAACCCCTGCGGGAAATTCTTTGCTTTTATTTTTTCGGTATCAACCATGCCACGATTTCGGGATGTAGATCTCTTCGTACATCGCGATCGCAAAATGGTCTGTCATGGAAGCAATGTAATCGCAGGCCACACGCTCCACGCTTTCGCCGCGCTCCATCAGATGCTGGTATTCCGTCGGCATCTCTCTGTGATGCGATACAAAATACGCATACAGCGTTTTGACCAGTGACTCTGCCTTGCTTTCCTCCGCCTTTACGATGTGGTTCTGATAGACACGCTCAAACATAAACTCGCGCATCTCCGTCATCGCCCATTCCACTTCCGGCGCCATCAAAATATCATTTTTATCCCGGCTCATCGAAATGATGTTGTGGATCAGATGATCCAGCCGTTCTTTCGTTGTATATCCCAGCACATTGCCGATCGCCCTTGGGACCTCCGCATCCGTCAGTACCTGGGCCCGGATCGCGTCATCCATATCATGGTGGATATAGGCCAGTTTGTCGGAATATCGGACGATCTTGCCTTCCAGGGTAGAGGGTTTGCCGCGCAGCTGGTGATGCTCCATACCGTCCCGCACTTCCCAAGTCAGGTTCAGTCCCTCACCGTCGCGTTCCAGTACATCTACCACTCGAACGCTCTGCTCATTATGCCGGAAGCCCAAAGGACACACTTCCTGCAGTGCCCGCTCTCCCGCATGCCCAAAGGGCGTATGTCCCAGATCGTGCCCCAGCGCGATGGCTTCCACCAGTTCCTCGTTCATACGCAACGCCCGCGCGATCGTTCTTGCGATCTGCGCCACCTCCAGCGTGTGTGTCAGACGGGTACGATAGTGATCGCCTTCCGGATTCAAAAACACCTGCGTCTTATCCTTCAGGCGCCGAAACGCCTTGGAATGAACGATCCTGTCACGATCTCTGGAAAAAACGGGACGGATGTCACACTGCTCCTCTTCCCGTTCTCTTCCTTTGGAGTTTTCACTGAGCGTTGCATAAGGACTTAGGTTTTCGCGCTCCGCCCGTTCCAGTTCTTCCCTGATCAGCATGCCTTTTCTCCAAAATAACCATTCACAGCCGAAGCCATGAATGGTATTTATTGTTACGAATTACAGGAAATATGCCACACCTGATTCAAAGATCTTCAGGTCCTGCTCACCATAAATATTCATTGCTACCGAAGCATCACGACGTTCTGCGTGTGCCATCTTACCAAAGCACCGTCCGTCCGGAGAAGTGATACCTTCTACCGCACCGATGGAACCGTTGATGTTCCACTCTTCGTCCATCGTTACCTTACCGTTCGGATCGCAGTAACGGGTTGCGATCTGACCGTTCTCGTACAGCTTCTTCAGCACATCTGCCGGAGCTACGAAACGACCTTCACCGTGAGATGCCGGGGAGCAGTATACGCCGCCCAGTTCCGCCTGCTGCAACCACGGGCTCAAGTTGGAAGCCACTCTGGTGTATGCCATCTTGGAGATGTGGCGGTTGATGGTATTGAAGGTCAGTGTCGGGCTGGTCTCGGTCTGACCTACGATCTCACCGTTCGGTACCAGTCCCAGTTTGATCAGCGCCTGGAAACCGTTACAGATACCCAGTGCCAGACCGTCTCTCTCCTGCAGCAATGCGGTTACGGCCTCTTTCAGCTTTTCGTTTCGGAATGCCGTAGCAAAGAACTTTGCGCTGCCGTCCGGCTCGTCACCTGCGGAGAAACCACCCGGGAACATAATGATCTGTGCCTGTGCGATCTCTTTTGCAAATACCTCGGCGGATTCGCGGATATCTTCCGCGCTGCGGTTCTTGAATACGCGTACCACCGGTTTCGCGCCTGCTCTTGCAAATGCTCTTGCGCTGTCGTATTCGCAGTTCGTGCCCGGGAATACCGGAATGAATACGGTCGGCTTCGCTACTTTATTCTTGCAGATATGGATCTCTTTTGCCTTGTAATCGGTGCAGTCTACCGCAACATCCTCTGCTTCGCCGGAAACTGCCGGGAATACTCGGTTCAACGGCTCTTTCCAGTTCTGCAGCGCCTCTGCCTGTGCGATCTTGACACCGCCGTGGATAAACTCGCCATCCGTGACGGAACCGATCTTCCAGATGTTTGTGCTGATCTCATCGTATGCATCGTCTGCTGCCAGAGCGCCTGCATCTGCTGCGGACATTTCTACGATGATATCACCGATACGGTTTGCAAACAGTTCTTCCGTTGTTACTTCGTCGAAGATCTCTGCACCCAGTCCGTTACCGAAGCCCATCTTCGCAACGGCTGCCGGGATACCGTTGGCATCCAGCACATAAGCGGCCTTGATCTTGCCCTCGCGGATCAGCTTGGTCACCGCGTCAAATACTTCCATGGTCTCCTTATAAACCGGGATGTCGTATTCATCCTTCGGTACGGAGAACAGTACCAGTGCATCGCCTGCGGTCTTGAATTCCGGAGTGATGATCTGATCCTGTGTTGCCACATCCACTGCAAAGCTTACCAGTGTAGGCGGTACATCGATATGATTGAAGGTACCGGACATAGAGTCCTTACCGCCGATGGATGCCAGGCCAAAGCCGAGCTGAGCATCAAACGCACCGAGCAATGCCGCAAACGGCTGGCTCCAACGGGACGGATCCTCGGTCATTC
>CAMJAP010000154.1 GCA_946403625.1 uncultured Lachnospiraceae bacterium | reverse complement strand
ATCCGGAGGTTAGGAGGGAACTCATGACATTTGGAGATTATATAGACAGAGAGCGTAGGGAAGCAGCGGCTGAGGCAGCAACGAGGGCGGCGGAGGAAGCAAAAATAGAGACTACAAAATCGAACATTTTTGATCTGTTAGAAATCTATGGAGAGATGCCGCAGGCGCTGGAGGATCGAATCAATGCTCTGAATGATATAGAATGTCTGCGTGAGCTTCATAGACGAGCAGCGCATGCTGGTTCTATCGAGGATTTTGAAGAGCAGATGGATGAGGTGCTGAGGAATACAATGGCTCCGGTATAGTGATCAACAGAAAAACGATGTAAGTATGCGTATACAGTGTACTGCATCGTTTTTTCTAGGGGCGTTGGCAAACATATCCGCGCGTATATTCGGATTCCGATACGGCATGGAATGCCCAATTCCAATTTGATTTTTTACTTTTCCTTTAATGCGCGATGACTTTTCTCTCGAAGTTGTGGCGAAATGTATGTGATGGAGATACGAACCATGAATGTTTTGAAAAAAATAATCAAAGTAATGGATATTGCGGTATTTGTTTTTACCACGATAGCCATTGGCGGTGTCTTTTATGAAGGGATGACGCTTAAGTGGTACGATATCGTAGGAGTATTTGTGATATGCATGGATTATTCGTTTATGCCGACCACTATCTTGCATCTCATAGCGGATAGAAAAGAAAAGTGGTATCCGTTGCACGTTTTTTCAATGATCTTGATTGTTGTGGCAATAGTAATGAAGATATCAGATATAGCATACCCTGCAATATCATTACTACTCTGGTATTTCTATTTATGGTTTTTATATGGCAGTATTCTTGTTGGACGATATGTAGGGAAGAAAATATAATCTGAAATAATATTGAGATAGTGAAAGCCAAAATCTGATTTGCAGGAGAGAGGAGCGATAATGATAATAGAAACAGAAAGATTACTCCTGCGCCCTTTTGAAGAGGGCGATGCGGAGGATGTATTTGAATATCTGAAGGAACCGGCAGTAAACTGTTTTGCCGATATGAAACTACATTCCCTTGAAGATGCCAAAGAAGAGGTTCGAAAAAGAGCTTCTGAGACGGAGTACTATTTTGCGATAGTTATCAAAGAATCCGGGAAAGTGATAGGCGAGATTGATGCTTACCCCGAACCCGCAGATGAGCATGGCGCAGATTCTGCAATGGATACCTTCAGCCCCTGCTGGATGCTGAACAAGGAATATCACAAAAAAGGGTATGCCTACGAGGCCGCATATGCATTCTTTGATTATCTTTTTAAGGATAAAGGGGCAAGGCGTATTTATGCCTATACGGAGGATTACAACAAGGCGAGCCAGCACCTTTGCGAAAAACTTGGAATGAGACAGGAAGGCCTTTTCAAGGAATTCATCAGTTTTGTTAAGAATCCGGATGGAACCCCGCGCTATGAGAATACTTATGAATACGCAATTTTGAAAAAAGAGTGGAAGTAAACAACGAATCGCAATTTGCAGTGAAAGGATGCCGTAATACTACGGAATAAGGAAGGATATGTGATCCTGGATTTTTATGCAACGGATTAAAGAGATGATCGGGAAAAGAGGAATGAATATGAAAAAGTTTTTGATTATACTGCTCACCATTGCAATGATCGTATTATGCGTTGGATGCGGGAAGAAAGTAACGGCGCCGGATACTGCACCGGAATCGAAAGTTGTTTTGGCAGAGATTATTGAAATCAATGACGATACCATTTTGGTGAAGCCGGAAGACGGTTCTTCGGAGCTTCGTTCGTCAGACCAATATGCGATATCGAGGGAACGGTTACGGGAGGATATCCAGCCGGAAGTCGGTATGTGGCTGCAAGTGTTTTATAGCGGTTCGATCAAGGAAAGTTATCCGGCAGCATTTGGCGGACTCAGGAATGTTTCGGTTGCGGAATGGGCAGGAAAAAGAGAAACGACAGAGGCAGGGGATGGCGATGAAACGAATGCGGAAGCCTCGGAGGACATTGCACTGAAAGATGCCTGCAGCGATTATTTTATGCTGGGAGTGGGCATCAACGGCAGCACGCTGGAAAACCTGACCACCTATGATGAAGAATATATGGCTCTGGTGAAAAAGCATTTTAACAGTGTGACCATGTCCAATCTGATGAAACCTTGCTATATCCTGCAGCAAAGGGAGAGTCAGGAAAGTGCAGACGGGATGCCGGTGCTGGATTTTACATCCATCGACGATACGCTGCAGTGGTGCAAGGAAAATGATATGAAAATGCGTGGCCATACGCTGGTGTGGCATACGCAGACGCCGGACTGGTTTTTCCGGGAAGGTTATGAGGAAGACGGCGCGTATGTAGATAAGGAAACGATGCTGGCGCGTATGGAGAGTTATATCCGGCAGATGCTGGAACATGTTCAGGAAGAATACCCGGGCGTGATCTATTGCTGGGATGTTGTAAACGAAGCAGTCGATCCGGAATCCGGAGACAGTGATACGGATTTCCTTTGCAGAACGGCGATCAACGGAGAACCTAATCCCTGGTATGTGACCATCGGACCGGATTATGTGGAAGCCGCATTTTATTATGCAAGACAGTATGCATCGGAAGATGTGAAACTCTTCTATAATGATTATAATACATACGAATTGACCAAACGGGATGCGATCTGCAATCTGTGTGCACATCTGAAGGAGGAAGATTTGATCGATGGTATCGGAATGCAGGGATACTGGGGGATCGACTATCCGAATATCGTAGCGATCACGAGTGCGATCACTGCATTTTCGGAGCTGAATCTGGAGATTCAGATCACGGAACTTTCGGTGGGTGTTGACGAAGAAACACCGGAAGCGTTTGAGCAGCAGGCAAAGCGTTATCGGAATATTTTTGTGAATCTGCGACCGCTGGACACGCAGGCGGGAGGGGATTGTAATATCACAAGCGTTACCTTTTTCGGATTGAAAGATCATTATACGCCCGGTGATAAAACCAACGCGAGACTGTTTGATACGGATTGCAATCCGAAGCCTGCGTTTGATGCGGTGTTACAGACATTCCAAATGTTTTACTGATGGCTTGAAATTTTGTGGAGGATCTTATGTCGGTAGAAAACGGTGTATGGGTAATGAAGGGAGTCAGTTCTAAACATCCGGAGTGTATCCATACGGTAGAGGAACTGGAAGAGTATATTGAAAATGTAGGATTTCTGCCGTTGTTTGCAAACGGGGTGGAAGGTTTTTCTGTGGAAGAATGGACGGATCCGAAGTACTGGTGGACAGATCACGCAACAAAAGATCCGTGGATCTGGAGAGAGCAGATCTCCCGTAAACACAGGATCGCGTATGGAAAGTTTTTCGATAAGAAGGCGGGATATATATCGCTGGATTGGCTGCCTTATTTCGTGAACTACAGGCGGGACGGATACGACTTCGATGCGCGCTGGGAGGACGGACTTGCAAACCGCCGCGAAAAGAAGATCATGGATCATTATATCCAAACGGATGAGGACGGCGATATCGTATATAGCGAAGAGGAAATCCTATCGACGGATTTAAAGAAGAGAGCAGGGTTCGGAAAAGACGGAGATAAGAACTATCCGGGTATCATTACCGGATTGCAGATGCAGCTCTATCTTGTGACGGCAGACTTTCGCAGGCGTGTGAATAAAAAAGGCGATGAGTACGGAATGGCGGTATCGATCATGTTTCCGCCGGAGAAAATCTGGGGATATGAGCGCGTGACCTCGGCCTATACAGAATCACCGGCAGAATCCTGGCGGCGCATTTTTGATCATGTAAAAGAACTGTATGAGGAAGCGGATGATGATGCGATCATTCGATTGATCGGGAAGAAACCGTGATCCGGAGACATCACATAAGGAGAGAAGAATGAAAGTAAATAAATATGTAAAAGGTGCAGTCAGACAATTTTCCTACTGGTTTGCGCATGGTACGCTCGGAGCAGGTTTGCTCAAGGATATTGATTATACTGCCTCATTGATAGAAGAGAGTTCGTTTGCGGAGCAGGCCTATATCATCTTTATGAATAATCTTGAATATGATGATACCGGTGTGACGAATTATCGGCATGCGGAGTATAGAGCAGCACAATATGTACGGAGATATTTCGATCCGCAGTACAAGGTGGAACCGCCATTTGAAAATTGGGAAACGGAAGGTGATCCGGTAAGTGCGGAGCATTGGAATATGTAGTGATGGTATAAAATATCGTATTTATGAGGGCCGCGGTTAAGCGGCCCTTCGCATATGGGTTCGGGATCATTCCATACTTTTGGCAAATTTCATCTGCGGACTTTCTTCACTCAGTTGCATCAATTCAATCTTGTTTCCGTCCGGATCGTGGGTCCAGCATTGCCAGTTAAAATCGGCTCCCTGCTTCGGAGCATCATCCTGTGGTGCGTCGGTCTCTACGATTTTTTTCCAGGCTTCCTGAATATCATCCACTTCGATACAGATATGGAAGAAACCGATGTTTTCATCTTTGTACGGAATCTCTTTTTTACCGCCATAGAACAATTCGATAAACTGGCCTCTTCCGCCGTAAATGTATACGATCCATGGGGCGCCGTCTTCCGGACGATCGATGTCAAACGCTTTCCGAAAACCAAGCGTGTTTTCGTAAAATGCGATGGTCTTATCCATATCAAATACATTGAATGCTACGTGTCCGATTCCTTTGATCATTTTCTTTTGCCTCCTTATGCATTTTTCCGTGCAGCTAAAGATGTTTTGAAAATAGCACTTTTGCCTTGCTACGGCTCCTTATTATTTGACTTCGTTCGTATCAAATCTTGATATTTTCGGAAACGAAAAGAGTGGTAGTCAATCCGGGGAAAAGATGATACACTTTATAGAAAATAAGGTTGTTTCAATGACCGTGATATCGAAAACTTTGCTACAGGAGGTGCGATATGGATTTTCGTAATGAGAAAAACATTTATATTTTGGATCATCCTCTGATCCAGCACAAGATCACCAGATTGCGGGATAAAAATACCGGTACCGCAGAGTTTCGTAAAGTGGCGGGAGAGATCGCGATGCTGATGGGATATGAAGCATTGCGTGACCTGGAGACAACCGAGATCGAAGTGGAGACACCGATCGAAAAAGCAACCTGTCCGGTGATCGCGGGGCGCAAGCAGGCAGTGGTGCCGATCCTGCGGGCAGGGCTCGGTATGACGGAAGGAATCTTAAGCCTGCTTCCGACGGCCAAGGTAGGACATATCGGTATGTATCGTGATGAGGTTACACACAAACCGCATAGTTATTATTGCAAATTGCCGGATCCGATCAGCGAGCGTATCATTATCGTGACCGATCCGATGCTTGCAACCGGAGGTTCGGCTGTCGATGCGATCAATTTCATTAAGGAAAAAGGCGGCAAGATGATCAAGTTTATGTGTATCATCGCGGCACCGGAAGGATTGGAACGCTTGCACAGAGAACATCCGGATGTGCAGATCTATGTGGGACATCTGGATCGTGAATTGAATGAAAACGCGTATATCTGTCCGGGCTTGGGGGATGCGGGCGATCGGATCTTTGGAACCAAATAACGGAAACAGGATGTATGGATACAGGGGGTAACATATGGATCAATATTATGGTTCGGGAACAGTGGCACTTTGG
>CAMJAP010000153.1 GCA_946403625.1 uncultured Lachnospiraceae bacterium | reverse complement strand
AGAGCAGGTGATGGGAATCGAACCCACGTGTTCAGCTTGGAAGGCTGACATTCTACCATTGAACTACACCTGCATATTTACCTCGGGGTGACAGGATTCGAACCTGCGGCTTCCTGGTCCCAAACCAGGCGCTCTACCAAACTGAGCCACACCCCGAAACACATCACTCACCTTTGCACTCTCCACACCAGTCACACCCGTTTCAAGCGCAAGTGTAAGTATAGCGAACTATTGCCACTTTGTCAACTACTTTTTTCAATATTTTGTTTATCCTGCCCCAATAAATAAGCGTTCTGCTTGCAGAACGCTTACGTCGAGCGCGGTTGCGACAGCAACATTTTCCATACGCGCGAGTGTCAGCCGATAAAGCGCAGGGACTCGAAGTCGAAGCTGCTGCCGGGCAGGAAGACAAAGCGGATGACGCCTGCGCCGGTGTAGTTGCTTACTGCGAAGCACTGGGTTGCACCGCCGTCCTTGGTGAATTCCAGGATGTCGCGCACCTCTTCCGTTCCGTTGTCAAAGATCACATGGATCGTGTTGCACGGAATGTCGGTTGCTCCTGTGATCTCCAGCGTAGTTGCCGGTGCCTTGCAGAAGTCCATATCCTTAAATGCCACGGTCACATTGTTTCCGATGCGGTCGATGCGGTCTGCCTTCTTGTCAAAGCTGTCGCCGTAGATCTCGTCGCATTCCCCGGCATTCAACAGTTCGTATGCCTTATCGTATTTCTTGAAGGTAAAGCCTCCGATATGCACCTTGTATTCCGCAACCAGGTACAAACCGGTCAGCCCTTTCATACGGCGTTTTAACTTGTAGGTCTCCGGCTGGTATACATTCCAGATAGACTTCTTGTGATAATGTCCGTCCAGCAGTTTCTCGCTGCCCTCCTGCTCCGGGATACCCTCCCACAATTCAAAGTGGAACGGATCGTCCGAAAGATTAAAGATGGACAAGGTGATCTCGTCGGAACCGTAGGAACCGAAGTCGATATTTTCAAAGCCTACCACACTGCGGGCCTCGCGTCCTGTAGAAACACCGTGATCGTTGCCCACACCGATATCGCCCTCGCCATAGGTCCACAGACCACCGGCCACAAAATGATACGGATCAAGCGTAGCCTGTCCGATGCCGTTTACGCTAAAGTCCAGATCCGAGATCACTTTCACCGGATCCGATCCGCACCTGGTCATGCAACGCAGGCGGAACGTACCGTCCCCCAAAGCGGTTACCCTGGCACGCATTCCGTCCTCGATCGTTACTTTTGCGATATTGCTTTCTATGCCGTCATCGTTTACGGCTTTCCAGATCAGGTCTTCGTCCTTTAAGGATGCTGCCGCTTCTTCCGGCAGGATCACAGCCTGCACCGTGATTTCCTTATTCTCTGCCGTCAGCTTGCGTCCGTCTGCGGAAATACCGCTTTTCCCCGCAACACGCAGTTCGATCTTACGCGGATACACACCACACTGCGCCTTTCGGTCGTTCGTTTCCGGAAGCAGGGAAATGCCCGGAATCTCTTCTTTCTTAGCTACCTGCAGGGTGCATTCGCAGCCTTCGAGCCCGTCGCTTGCGATCTGTACTTTGATCTCACCGCACTCCGCGCCTACGGCAATGCAGATGAGCATCTTGCCGGAGAACAGCCTCTTCTCGCAGCCTTTATACTGATCCGTATCGGCCGAGTTACCGTTATCCAGACCGGCCAGCCAGCCGGCGCCGCTCACGGATGCTTTTATGATATTGCTTGCATTCTCTACGGGATGACCGTTTTCATCCAATGCCGAAACCGCGATAAATGCCATATCACCGCAGCCGGCCACCAGTTCACGCTCCGGACGGTAGATCTCTGCCACCAGTTTCTTTGCTTCCCCGAAGGAATAGCGTGTCTGTTCTGCCACCTTCGCACCGTTTGCATCATACGCTACGGCCGTGATCTCGCCCGGCTCATAAGCTACTTTGTAATCACCGCTCAGTTTCGTGCCGTGTACATGGTCGATCTGCTGCCGGCCCTGCGACTTGCCGTTTACAAACAGCTCCACCTCCGGTGCATTGGTCACGATACGCACATCCACGATCTGTCCCGGATTGAAATCCCAATGCGGGAATACATGCACAAACGGTTCCTTCGTCCAGGCCGCCTTATAGACATAAAAACTGTCCTTCGGAAATCCTGCCGTATCGATCTGGCCGAAATAGGAGTTTCTGGTATGATACGGTGTCGGCTCGCCGATGTAATCAAAACCGGACCACAAAAACTGTCCCATGGAAAACTCGTGGTCTCTTTCCTGAATTACGCAATGCTCCGGATTGGGTGCGCCCCAGCTGGTGGTTGCATTTCCCAAGGAAGAGCACTGCCAGTTATCGTCTGCCAGCACGGCACGCTCATACGGAAAATGATAGATGCCGCGGCTCTGTACCGTAGATCCGGTCTCGCTGCCGAAGATAAACCAGTCCGGATGTGCCGCATGGTGATCGTTATAATACTTCTCCGCATAGTTATATCCGATGTATTTTAAGATATCCGCACACTTCTGTGTATTCTCCCACGGCATATAGTTGGAGCCCATACCGATGACCGCATTTTCCAGCGGATCGTTCTCGCGTGCTTCCTTCTGCAGATAACGGGTGATGTCCTGTCCGTGCTCGTCCTTGTGGGTATCATAGATCTCGTTTCCGATGCTCCACAGGAAGATGGACGGATGGTTGCGGTCGCGGCGGATCCAGCTGCGCACATCTCTCTCGTGCCAGTCTACAAAGAAACGGCCGTAGTCAAACTCCGTCTTGCTGCCTTCCCACATATCAAAGGCTTCGTCCATAACGAGAAAGCCCAGCTCATCGGCCAGATCCAAAAGTCCTACCGCCGGCATATTGTGCGCGGTACGGATCGCATTGACGCCCATCTGTCGCAGGATCTCATATTTTCTGCGCATCGCCGTACGGTTAAATGCCGCACCGATGGCTCCCAGATCGTGGTGTTCGCATACACCGCAGATCTTGAAATGCTCACCGTTAACAAACATACCGTGATCATTATCAAAGGTAAAGGAACGGAAACCGAAACGCGTGCTGACGGCGTCTGCTCCAAAGGTCAGACTGCAATCATACAAATACGCATTCCCCGGCTGCCAGAGTTTGGGTGCAGTCACCGTCTCCGCAAATTCTACCAGGACCGTACCGTCTGCCTTGCGTTCGATCGCGGCATCTTTCAGCGCAACGCTCTTGCAAATCTGCAGTTCCGGAATATCCAACTGAATCTCTGCATCTTCTGCGACTGCCTGCAGCGCCGGAAACGTCTTATTCCAGTTGCTGTCGGCTGCGCCGTTTGCAATCTCGGCACGGACGATCACTTTCCATTCGCCATCCGTTTTTGCGGTATCTGCCGGCTTTGCCGAAATATAAAAACTGTCTGTTACGATATGGGTATCGGCGTGCTCGATGAAATATACATCACGGTAAATACCGGCACCGCTGTACCAGCGGCTGTTCGGCGAACGATGATCCACCTTCACAACGATCTCATTTTCGCCATCCTTCAGCGCTTCCGTCATATCAAAAAAGAAGGACGAGTAACCGTATTTCCAGCATCCGATCCCGGTACCGTTCACATAGACGGTAGCATCCATATACACGCCTTCAAAATAAATCTCGTATCTCCGGCCACTCTCTTTTTTCAGTGCAAATTGCTTACGATAAAATCCGGTAGAAGTCTCGTACAGATCCTCGGTCTGCCCGATCAGCCAGTCGTGCGGCAGATTCACTTTTGCAAAAGAAAACGCAGTTATTTTCGAAAGATCCGTCCCGATCTCCTGTTTGGAAAACTCCCATCCGTCATTAAATAATCGTCTCATCTGCAACCTCCTTATTTTTCCCATAGTGCCCCTACCCGGCACAGATTTTGTATTCATCTTATCACAGGCGTTTTCGTTTTACACCGTGTATCTTTTGCACAGTTTTACATTACTTTTCCTAGATTTTTTCTCCGGAGCCCTTCTCTTTTCCCAGGTTCTTTTCCCGGATTTTCTTTTCGAACGCTTCCTTCGCTTCGGTTTTCAGCCTCCATTCCATCACCTTCATATTCTTTTCCCCGGACTTGTTTCCGTAGCTTGCCGTCGATTTCAAAACCACCCTCCTGAAGATTCAAGGTGATCGCCTTGCCCGGTTTCTTTTTTTGCATTCTATGAAACAGATAGATCAAACCCATACCCTGCTCCCTTTTCTCTGTCGTGTATCTGTATGCTCATTTATCGGATCCGGTAATTTCCGTCCCCCAGATCCGTAACCGATGCCGCAAACAAAGTCTGCGCCGCACGGATCAGATATTCCGTATCCTTTGCGCCTGCGGTTTCATACGCCGAGTGCATAGACAGCTGCGGCAGGCCGATGTCGACCGTATTGATCGGCACCTGTGCCCCGGAGATATTTCCCAGTGTAGAGCCGCCTGCCATATCCGAACGGTTGTGGAAAACCTGCAGCGGTACGTCCGCGATACGGCACAGTTCCCGGAAGATCGCACCGGATACCGCATCGGTGGTGTATTTTTGATTTGCACTGTATTTGATCACGATACCGCCGTTGACATACGGACGGCTGGTCGGATCTGCCTTGTCGGTATAGTTCGGATGCACGGCATGCGCATTGTCCGCCGACACCATAAAGCCGCAACGAACGAGACGGTGATAATCCTCTTCCGCTCCGCCGAGCGCCGTATTGATCCGGTGCAGAACATCCGAAAGTAATGTGGACGCCGCCCCCTGCTTGGTTCCGCTTCCCACTTCTTCGTTATCATAGACGCAATGTACTGCAATCCCGTCTCCCTGCCCTGCTGTTAAAAATCCCTGCAGCGAAGCATAGGCGCACTGCAGATCATCCAATCGTCCGCTGGCGATAAACTCGCGATTCCGCCCAAACACCGTACCCTTCACACGGTTATACAGATACAGTTCCGTATCCAAAATCTGCTCTGCATCTACGCCGCACTCTTCCGCGATCAGTTGCAGGAACCCATCCTTGGCATCTTCCGCATCCCCGGAAAACAAGGGCAACATATCTCTCTGCACATTGATCTTGACGCCGTCATTTGCCTCACGGTTCATATGGATCGCCAGTCTCGGAATGATCAACAGATCCCGGTCAACACACACCAGACGGCTTTCGATCACGCCATCTGCTCCTCGTACCATTACCCGGCCCGCCACGGACAGCGGAATATCCAGCCAGGACTCGCAAAGCATCCCGCCGTATTTCTCCACATTCAGTTTTACATAGTTCTGCTCCACGCAGATCTCGGCATTGCTCTTGATCCGAAACGTCGGCGAATCGCAATGGCTTGCCATGATCTGAAAGCCTGTCGTCTCCCCTTCCGGGATACGAAACGCGATCAATGCAGATCCGTTGCGCGTCACATAGTACATCTTTCCGCGCTGCAGCTCCCACTTCTCACACTCGGTAAGCTTCACTGCGCCGTGCGCTTCCAGTTCTTTTCGCATATTTTCAATCGCCCAGAAATTCACCGGGCTGCGATCGATAAAATCCAATAAAGCTTTGTTATAATCCATCTTTTTTTGCCTCCGTATAATGAATATCACTGTTATACATATTACCATATTCCCCGAAACTCTTCACGAAAAATTAGAGTTTGTCGGTGTTCCTTGCCTTCCCCCTGCCGGGGAAAAGCTGTCGCGAAGCGACTGATGAG
>CAMJAP010000152.1 GCA_946403625.1 uncultured Lachnospiraceae bacterium | reverse complement strand
CGAAGAGCTGATCGAAGAGGGCTTCGTAAACGAGGTGATCTCCAAGCTGCAGAACCTGCGTAAGAGCAGCGGTTTCGAGGTAATGGACCGCATCAGCGTAGCGCTGGACGGCAACGACAAGATTGCCGACATCGTAAAGAAGAACGCAGACGCGATCTCCACCAAGGTTTTGGCCGATACGATCGAGTACGGAACCCGTTACGAAAACGGCGAAGAGATGAACATCAACGGCGAGAAAGTAACGATCACCGTAAAGAAGAACTAAAAACAAGAATGGATAAGGCCGTCCCGGTTGGGACGGCCCTTTTTGATGCAGTTATTTGAAGATTACATTCCGGTGCTTCTTTAATATATTAAGAAGCAATACGCCCAGCACACCGCAGGAGATGATCTCGCCGATGCCGACGGTGAGCATAAAGTACGGAACCGAGCCTTCAAAATGATAAACATAAGCCAGAACCCAGGGTACGATCAGTGTGTTGGCCACGATGGGAGGTACCGGTGCCAGAAAGATCTTTGCCATTCCGGTTTGTGCAGAGGCGTTGGCTCTGCCGCACAGGAAATAGGTTCCGACAGCACCTAACAGAGTGGCGATGCTTCCGAAGACGATATCCAGCAGCATACAGCCGGTCAGAATGTTGGACAGGATACAGCCTGCAAAAAGTCCCGGGATTGCTGCGGGGGTAAAAAATGGAAGGATGGTCAGTGCTTCCGAGAAGCGGACCTGGATGGCATAATTTGCCAGACCGAGAGCGTTGGCCAACAAAGTCAGCACAACATAGAGGGCAGCGATGATCGCCGCCTGAGCCATTGCTACAGTTTTCTTATTCATTTTTCTTCTCCTTAGTTTTGTTTTATGTGTGGATGGTTTCGAACACACAGCTGCGACCCTGTTGCCGACAGCAAGAGAGACTATAACATAAGTGCTGACGGAATGCAAGGACAAGAAAAGCGTGCTAGCCCCGGGATGCGGTTTTTTGTGATAATTATCAAAAAATGCTTTATTATTGAACGATTTTTTGGTATAATAGACGACGTGATGCAATATTCAAGATCAAGGAGGAGAAGGGATGGCAGCGAAAAAAAATACGGTAGTGACTTCCGAATCGGGAGCAACACTCAGAGATTCTTTTGACAAGGAACTTTTTAAGCGCAGTGTGTTGTACAACATCAAGACTCTGTACCGCAAGACGCTGGAGGAGGCATCTCCGCAGCAGATCTTTCAGGCAGTATCTTACGCGATCAAAGATCAGGTCGTAGATATGTGGCTGGAGACCCAGAAGCAGTACGAGAAGAAAGATCCGAAGACCGTTTATTACCTGTCCATGGAGTTTTTGATGGGCCGTGCTATGGGTAATATCATGATCAATATGAAGGCGTACAAGGATGTACAGGCCGCATTGGAAGAACTGGGACTGGATCTGAATGTCGTAGAGGATCAGGAGCCGGATGCAGCGCTGGGTAACGGCGGTCTGGGCCGTCTGGCAGCTTGCTTTTTGGATTCTCTGGCAACACTGGGTTATGCGTCTTATGGCTGCGGCATCCGTTA
The DNA here is from genome assembly GCA_946403625.1 of uncultured Lachnospiraceae bacterium. Taxonomy (GTDB): domain Bacteria; phylum Bacillota; class Clostridia; order Lachnospirales; family Lachnospiraceae; genus NK4A136. The sequence continues at coordinate 4,220 of CAMJAP010000152.1, read as the reverse complement.
TCGTTACGGTATGTTCAAGCAGAAGATCCGTGACGGCTATCAGGTGGAGGCACCGGATAACTGGCTGGAGAACGGCAATCCGTTCGAACTGCGTCGTCCGGAATATGCAAAGGAAGTTCGTTTCGGCGGCTATGTAAATGTACGCACCGATGAGAACGGCCGTAACAATTATTATCAGGAAGGCTATCAGGCCGTACGTGCGATCCCGTACGATCTGCCGATCGTGGGCTATGGCAACGGCATTGTAAATACCCTGCGTATCTGGGATGCGGAGCCGATCGATGTGTTCCGTCTGGATTCCTTCGACAAGGGCGATTATCAGAAGGCAGTGGAGCAGGAGAACCTGGCACGCAACATCGTTGAGGTGCTTTATCCGAATGATAACCACTATGCAGGTAAGGAACTGCGTCTGAAACAGCAGTATTTCTTTATTTCCGCATCCGTACAGGAAGCAGTGCAGAAGTATATGCGTAACCATTCCGATATCCGCAAGTTCTATGAGAAGGTAACCTTCCAGCTGAACGATACCCATCCGACCGTGGCAATCGCGGAATTGATGCGTATCCTGATGGATGAGTATTATCTGACCTGGGACGAGGCTTGGGAAGTAACCACCAAGACCTGCGCATACACCAACCATACGATCATGGCAGAAGCCCTGGAGAAGTGGCCGATCGAGCTGTTCTCCCGTCTGCTTCCGCGTATCTATCAGATCATCGAGGAGATCAACCGCAGATTCATCCTGGATATCGAGCGTAAGTATCCGGGCAATCAGGAGAAGATCCGCAAGATGGCGATCATCTACGACGGACAGGTCAAGATGGCACACCTGGCAATCTGCGCAGGCTACTCCGTAAACGGTGTGGCAAGACTGCATACCGAGATCTTAAAGAAGCAGGAGTTGAGAGATTTCTACGAGCTGTTCCCGGAGAAATTCAACAACAAGACCAACGGTATCACACAGCGTCGTTTCCTGTTGCACGCCAACCCGCTGCTGGCAGACTGGGTAACGGCACACATCGGCGACGAGTGGATCACCAACCTGGCCAAAATCAAGAAGCTGGCAGTTTATGCGGATGACAAGAAGGCACAGCAGGAGTTCATGAACATCAAGTATCAGAACAAGGTGCGTCTTGCGAAGTATATTAAGGAACACAACAATATCGATGTGGATCCGAGATCCATCTTCGACGTACAGGTAAAGCGTCTGCACGAGTACAAGCGCCAGCTGCTGAACATCCTGCATGTAATGTATCTGTACAATGAGCTGAAGGAACATCCGGAGAAGGATTTCTTCCCGAGAACCTTTATCTTCGGTGCCAAGGCAGCAGCCGGTTATATGAACGCGAAGCTGACCATCAAGCTGATCAACTCCGTAGCCGATGTTGTAAACAACGACCCGGCGATCAACGGCAAGATCAAAGTGGTATTCATCGAAGACTACCGCGTATCCAATGCCGAGATCATCTTTGCGGCATCCGATGTATCCGAGCAGATCTCTACTGCAAGTAAGGAAGCATCCGGTACCGGTAACATGAAGTTTATGCTGAACGGTGCTCTGACCATCGGTACGATGGACGGTGCAAATGTGGAGATCGTAGAAGAAGTAGGCGAGGAGAATGCGTTCATCTTCGGTCTGTCCTCCGACGAGGTCATCAACTACGAGAACAACGGCGGCTACAACCCGATGGATATCTTCAACAGTGACCCGGATATCCGCAAGGTGCTGATGCAGCTCATCAACGGAACCTTTGCTCCGGAAGATCCGGATCTGTTCCGCCCGCTGTACAACTCTCTGCTGAACACCCAGAATACGGCAAAGGCAGATACCTACTTCATCCTGAAGGACTTCAAGTCCTACGCAGAAGCACAGGAAAAGGTAGAGAAGGCTTACCGCGACGAAAAGGGCTGGGCTCGCAGCGCAATCCTGAACACCGCTTGCTCCGGCAAGTTCACCTCCGACCGTACCATCCAGGAGTACGTGAACGATATCTGGAAGCTGGATAAGGTAACCTTAAGAAAGAAATAAGACCTCTTGCCTTTCACTTGAAAGGAAGGTAAAAAAGACACGGGGACGGTTCTTTTGTCTGATGAAATCAGACAATAAGAACCGTCCCTGTGTCTTTTCCCTTGTCTTTTTTTGGGGGTTGTATAAATCGGCAAATAATTATAGAATAGACAATGATATTTTTTAGAACACTCATATCCAGGAAAGGAAACGCTTATGATCACACTTCACGAATCCGGCGCATTCTTAAAGAACGGCACCGAACTGATCCCGGAAGCGCAGGGCGCAAGCCTTGGCGTATCCAAAGAAGAAGCAAAGAAAAGTACCATCGCGTATGGTATTCTGCAGGCACACAACAAGTCAGGCAATGCGGAGAAACTCAACATCCGTTTTGACAAGCTGACCAGCCACGATATTACTTTTGTAGGTATCATTCAGACAGCAAGAGCATCCGGACTGAAGAAGTTCCCGATGCCGTATGTACTGACCAACTGCCACAACTCTCTGTGTGCGGTGGGCGGTACCATCAACGAGGATGACCACGTATTCGGTCTGACCTGTGCAAAGCGTTACGGCGGCATGTATGTACCGCCTCATATGGCAGTTATCCACCAGTTCGCTCGTGAAATGCTGGCAACCGGCGGCGGTATGATCCTGGGTTCCGACTCCCACACCCGTTATGGTGCACTGGGTACCATGGCCGTGGGCGAAGGCGGACCGGAGCTGGTAAAGCAGTTGCTGGAGCAGACCTATGATATCGATATGCCGGGCGTGATCGCCATCTACTTAAAGGGTGAGCCGGCAAGAGGCGTAGGCCCGCAGGACGTTGCACTGGCAATCATCGGAGCCGTATTCAAGAACGGCTATGTAAAGAATAAGGTAATGGAATTTGTCGGACCGGGCGTGAAGAATCTGTCCGCAGATTTCCGTATCGGTGTGGATGTCATGACCACCGAGACCACCTGCCTGTCTTCTATCTGGCAGACAGACGATGAGATCAAGGAGTTCTATGAGATCCACAAGCGTCCGGGCGACTACAAGGAACTGACCCCAGGTGCAGTAGCATATTATGACGGTGTGGTAGAAGTGGATCTGTCCAAGGTAAAGCCGATGATCGCTCTGCCGTTCCATCCGTCCAACACCTACACGATCGAAGAACTGAATGCAAACTTGGACGACATCCTGGCAGAGTGCGAGAAGAAGGCACAGGTAAGCCTGGACGGCGCAGTAGATTTCAAACTGCGTAACAAGATCAAGAACGGCAAGCTGATGGTAGAACAGGGTATCATCGCAGGTTGTGCGGGCGGCGGATTTGAGAACATCTGCGCAGCAGCCGACATCTTAAACGGCGCAAGCATCGGACCGGACGAGTTCACACTGAGCGTATATCCGGCATCCGTACCGGTATATATGGAACTGATCAAGAACGGTGCAGCAGCAAAGATCCTGCAGACCGGTGCCATCATGAAGACGGCATTCTGCGGACCTTGCTTCGGTGCAGGTGACACCCCGGCTAACAACGAGTTGTCCATCCGTCACTCCACCAGAAACTTCCCGAACCGCGAAGGTTCCAAGCTGCAGTCCGGCCAGATCGCTTCCGTAGCACTGATGGATGCACGTTCCATCGCAGCAACCGCAGCAAACAAGGGTGTGCTGACCGCAGCAACCGATGTACCGGAGAAGATCGGTAAGTACAAATATTTCTTCGATAAGACCATCTACGACAACCGCGTATTTGATTCCAAGGGCGTGGCGGATGAGAGCGTAGAAGTGAAGTTCGGTCCGAACATCAAGGACTGGCCGGCAATGGTAGAGTTGCCGGAGAACATGATCCTGCGCGTGGTATCCGAGATCCACGATCCGGTAACCACCACCGATGAGCTGATCCCGTCCGGCGAGACTTCTTCCTATAGAAGTAACCCGTTGGGCCTGGCAGAGTTTGCTCTGTCCCGTAAGGATCCGGAATATGTAGGCCGTGCAAAGACCGTACAGAAAGCACAGAAGGCTCTGGAAGAGGGCAAGGATCCGGCAGAAGGATTTGCAGAGATCGCCGATGTGGTGAAGGCAGTTAAGGCATTTGACGCATCCGTAGATCTGAAGAACCTGGGTATCGGTTCCACCATCTTTGCGGTTAAGCCGGGTGACGGTTCCGCTCGTGAGCAGGCGGCAAGCTGCCAGAAGGTACTGGGCGGCTGGGCAAACATCGCCAACG
>CAMJAP010000151.1 GCA_946403625.1 uncultured Lachnospiraceae bacterium | reverse complement strand
TTTGCCGTCTTCTTTGTGGTTTTCTTCTCGTCCGATCCGCAGATCTGAACTTTCCCCATCGACTTCAGTATCCCCGGTGCCTTAACATTCGCTTTTGACAGCTTATCAAAGAGCGATGAATATATCTTTACCGGCTCCTGTTGTTTGGCAGAAGCAGCATACAATCCGAACAGGTAACCTACATATATCATTTGATCCGCCTCCGCCATAGACTCTGTTCCTGCCGGATATTCTATGATCTCCATTTTGGCCTTAACCGCCGCCAATGCCTGAAACTTTGACATAGGCATCTGCGATCCGTTTCTCGAAAAAATAATGATCCTGTCCTTGTTCCCCAGTTTATTCAATTCGTTATCACTGATCCTGTATAACGATTCCACATCTGTCAGTACTAACATGTCACAATCCTCCTGTTATTTCGATATACTATAATTCTTCCCCCATGATACCATCTAATCGTCGGCTTTTCAACACAGACTACTATCCAAAAGGTCACCCTCCGGCTCGTCCATCATTCTTATCCACAGAGATAGGATCTCATTCTTCGGACCATTCAAAAAAGCAGATCCCTATCCGATCTGCTTTGCGATAAATCTATCTTTTTTCGTCCTTAATATGCCCGAAACCTGCGTTCATCCGCCACCGGTTCCAGTTCCTTTACATCCATGTTTTCGATATGCACATAGTGCCCGCGTTCGATTGCAAGGATCACCTGATCGATATCGGATTCTTTCCCCTGGATCTCCATGCTCACGCTTCCGTCCCACTCATTCCGCACCCAGCCGGTACATCCCATCATATCTGCCGCCTGCCTTGCACGATAGCGAAATCCTACACCCTGAACAGAACCATAAAATATAATATGTTTGCGTTTCATCTGTTCAAACATCCTGTTTTATTTCACCATTCCTTCCTCTTCCAGTTCTTTCAGGAAACCGATCAGATAGGCATGTCGTTTTGCAGCCATTTCCTTAGCCGTATCCGTATTCAGGCCGTCTTTCAGCAGCAGTAATTTATCATAAAAATGCTGTACCGAATCTTCCAAGGGTCTGCCGTGTTCCCCTCCATACGCAAAAGTCCTGGCGATTCCGATTGCTCCCATAGCATCCAGCCGATCGGCATCCTGCACGATCATTGCCTCGATCGTCCCCGGTTTTTTTCCTTTGTTTTGGCTGAAAGACACTGCATTGATCACTTCACAGATCCGCTCTATCCTGTCCGTCGGAACATGATTACTTTCCAGCCAGTTCCTGGTATTGTAATTATCCTTCGTATCGAACAATTTATGATCATCCGCATCATGCAAAAGAGCAGCCAGTGCAATGATTTCTTTATCGCACTCCGTTTCCCTTTCTGCAATCACCATAGCATTTCGATATACCCGCAGGGTATGTACCACATCATGGCCGCCGCTATTATTCTTGAAAAGGCCGGTTATGTATTCTCTTGTTTTCTCGATCACTGAATTTTCCACTTTATTCTATTATCTTTCCGACTTTGATATATAGTTCATCTAAAATTTCCGAGAGACAATCTTTATTATCCGGGAAAACTAATTCTTCGATATCACTAAAGATCAGTTCTTCATACACAGCATTGTTCTTATATTTCCTTATAACCTGGAAATACCCGTCCAACACAAAGTAATCTCCCTCCGTCTTTTTCGCCGAAGGGAAATTTTCGGTAATGTCTTTTATTTCGTTTACAAACTCTTCCGAAAGATGCTTTATCCCCATGATGATCTTCCCGTCTTTTACCGGATGATTTCGCACCGCTTTCGCATCCTTAAACCGGTACATTTTTTTATACCCCTGAACAACCGGATCATAGAATTGCGGCTTTGCATAGAGCATCTCATATCTGCCGTTCTTTTCATAAACGATAGCATAATATGACTGGTAATTATGAGACGGAATAGCGTACAGATCACAGATGATGTTTCCTTCCACCGGATATAGTTTCATATCCGTCAGTTCGGAAATTGCTATACTAACATCTTCCAAATAATTTCGATATTCTTCTTTCTGAGTTTTTTCAGATAAATCCATAATTCCTCCAAAGCAGTAAATTCAAAGTCGCACTCTGCTTCTGATCTCCACTTTATTCATAATTCAAATCTTTCACTCATGAAGTCGCACTCATCGGTTGTTTCGGTCAATTCTGCCCATCTTGCCGATAACAGTTTGCTATACTCCGTATAGAACAATCCGTAACTCCCCAGGGAATATCCGTCATTTACCTCGATCAACAGAGTGCGGCCATCCTCCGTCACACCAAAATCGATCGCGTATCCCTTGGGTGCAGTCTTGTATTCTTTCACCGCCTGCTCGATCACATTCGCATCAAAATGATTTCTCCAGTCTCCTTTATAAGGGCGGACATCCAGGATCTTTCCGTAGCGTACAAAAACTCTCCACTCACTCAGAAAATTGACCACCTCACTGCACAGACAATCCGGATTCTCATAACAGCTTCCGCATCCGATCAGATCAGCCGGCGAATTCACAACCACACCGGTGATCCTTTTGCTCAATACCGACTTTACAAACACCGGCCAAAGATCCGGATTCCCATTCACCTCATCGATCGTGGATTTCCATACTTTTCTTCCCAGATATTTGCTTAGTTCTTCCGGATAACAAATTTCGGGAACCTCAATCCCAAAATCATTTAACCTGCTCTTTACCACTCCTACATATCCGACAACAACATCTTCCGGTCTGCTCTCCTGCAGTTCCTTTTTATTTGTATATGTCATCGTCTCAAATCCCATTTCCCGAAATCCGAGATAAGCTTTAAAAAAATTTTCATTATCAAATCTGTCTTTTTCTTTTGTCTGAATAAAAGCTCTCATACTCTTTTCCCTAACTTCCTGCGGCAGCTATCTGTCACCGGTTTTATTATCACACCCCGGTGACAAATAGTCAAACGCAAATCCCGCGTCAAGTGGCTTTACTTGCTGATCTTATCGGCAATGCTGGAAGCCGCGAAACTTTCCGGTTTGCACTTTGCTTCAAATCCGCATGCGCGGATCCAGCCCACCAATCCCGGGATCAGCTCCTTCGTCTTTCCTTTATCGGACCATCCGGCATCCACATGAATGGACAGCAATGTATTCTCTATCATTTGCTTGTACTTGCTTTCTTCCTCCAGCTCACCGGCCAGCTGCATCATTACCTCCAACGACCTGGATGTTTCAGCATTCAGTTTCTGCATAACATTCGTGATCCGGTTGATCCGATCGATCTCATAAAAGAAGATTCCGCCATGTCCTTCTTTGTACGCAGCGATCACAGTCACCATCTTGGTATCGTTAAAGTTCTGGCTGTCCGTTCCCACGACGATCTGAAATACACCTTCGATATTTTTGTTCTTGTTATAGAACGCCAGTAACTTCTCCGGTATCTGGTCAATATTTACTTTTCCATAGGTCTCACTCTGAAACATTTTGTTTTTCCTCCTTCATACTCTGCCTATGTGTACCTGTCATCCAACAAAAAATGGGAGCCTTCATACTCGGGGGCTCCCATTCATTTTTCTACTCCATATGTTTTCAGGTACAAAAAAAGAAAGTTCCGCTTTCACATACATGATGTGAAGGACAGGCACTTCCCTCTGTTGAGCAGAATACAACATCTCTATATTCGTGTCAACCTGTTTTTTGATATTTTTCAAAAACAGATGCAAAAATGCGGAACATTTCTGCTCCGCATTTTTCTGATCTTTTCACAAAATGTATTTTATGCAAGTGCTTTCTGGATCTTTGCGATCTTTGCTTCCAGGCTCTTTACCTTAGCCTTCAGTTCTTTGTTCTCTGCCTTCAGAGCAGCTACATCAGCCGGAGCCTTGGTTGCTGCAGCCTTCTTGGTTGTTGCTGCCTTGGTTGCGGTTGCCTTCTTTGCCGGAGCTGCTTTCTTTGCTGCCGGAGTTGCGCACTTCTTACATCTAGCCATGATTTTTTACCTCCATAGTGTATGGGTTTGTGTTAGCTTACATGTGAATAATACCATATAATACAAGGCTTTTCAATAGTACATTATTTTCCGATCGTCGCAAACTGCGCCTCTACCTGTTCTCTCTTCTCAAACAGAACGCAGCCGCCTTTGTGATCGTCCGCAAGGATATCGTTATCTTTCAACAAACTGAATAATTTTGAATGCATCGCATCCTTCAGTGATGTGTTTCTGACATTCACATCAGAATACGGCGAAAACGGACAGGGTTCTGCACCACCGTGGGAATTGATATGGAAAAATCCTCTGCCTGCAGCGATGCATCCGCCGGAACTTTTTTCATCTCCGGGGAAGGATACAAATACCATATCCGAATGATCTGCACGCACCCTTTTTACCTCATTAAGCAGATGCTCTCTTTCTTCCTCCGATAATGCAAGCTCCGTACTTTCTTCCGTCACCGGCACATACTCCACATAGATCACCAGCTTGCAGCCACGATCTGCCAGTGTTCTTAAGAAATCATCCGAGGTAACTTCGTGAAGATTTTCCGTGGTGACCGTTACGGATGCGCCGTAGATCAGATCTCTTTTATGCAGCTCATCCATAACCGTGATGAGCTTGTCATACACACCTTCTCCGCGTCGCGAATCGGTCTTAGTCCGATTTCCTTCGATACTGATCACCGGAATCAGATTCCTATGTTCGTCAAACAGATCCACATATTTGTCGCCGATAAAAGTACCGTTTGTGAATACCGGAAATAAAATCCCCGGTTTCTTTCCGGCTTCCTGCATCACATCCCATCGCAGCAACGGTTCGCCTCCGGCAAGCAGGATAAAGCTGACTCCCAGTTCCTCTGCCTCATCGAATACTTTTTTCCATTCCTCGCCGGTCAATTGATCCACCGGCTTATGATCTGTTGTCGCATTATTGCATCTTGAGTAACATCCCGCACAATGAAGATTGCAACTCGATGTGATACTGGCGATCAGAAACGGCGGTATATGTTCTCCCGCTGCTTCCGCGACTGCCCGCTTCTTGGAAGCCTTTTTGCTTGCCGCGGCAAACTTCAGCATATACGCGCTCTCGCGGGGATTCTTCACCGTTGCTCGCAACGCATCGGCAACAATGCGTTCCACACCCTTTGTCATATAACTCTGAATATCAAAAGTTCCGTCCATAAGAATCCCTCCAAGCCCGTCTCCATGCTGCTTTTATTTATACTGCTTTACAAACTCCACCGCTTCCTGAATATCCTTTTCATTCGGTCTGCCTTTATGTATGCCTTTGAATTCTCCCTTGCAGTGGAATTCCTTTTCATCCATAGCGATCCCGACTTTGTCTGCTTCTTCCTTCACTTTCTTATAGGTCGAATTCAGAAGCGCCGCAGAACCGAAATTCACGATCTTTCCGATCTTATCTTTATCCAGCGAAGCCACAAATGCTTTCACTTCCGGATCGATATTAAATGCATAATAAGAATTTCCGAGAAACAGATAATCCACCTTCTCATTTACCGGTTCGCTGATCGGCAGTGCTTCTACGCCCAGTTCCTTTGCCACAGCTTCTGCAAGTTTCTTTGTGTTTCCGGTTTTGGTATAATACCTTACTGCATATGTCATAAGATTGCCTCCTTACAGCAATGCCTTCACACACTCTTCCACCTTGGCCATATCCGCGGTCGGCTCAAAACGCGCCACCACATTTCCTTCACGGTCGACTACATTCAGATAGGTATACAGCGGCAACTCGTTCTCGCCGTTTACATCCGACTTTTTCATCTGCGGAAAAGTGGTATTGTAGTGCAGTGTACAGAATTCATAAATCTCTTCATCA
>CAMJAP010000150.1 GCA_946403625.1 uncultured Lachnospiraceae bacterium | reverse complement strand
AAGATCGGATATGTTGCTTATTATAACAAAGAGCAGATGCAGCAGAGTGAAGGCATGCCGTTGGTGATGTGTTTCCACGGTGGCGGCGATTCGGCGATGTGCGTGGTATGTTTGTCCGACTGGCATAAGGTGATTTCAAAATATAACTTCCTGTTAGTCAGTGTGGAAAATCATATGAACAGCACTGCTACGGAAGCAATGGCATTGATTGAGCATATCAAAAAAACATATAAGGTGAATGCCGAAAAAATATATGCGACGGGATTTTCCATGGGCGGATGTAAGAGCTGGGATATGTTTCAGGAATATCCTTCGACCTTTGCGGCAGTGGCGCCGATGGATGCGACGTTTGAAGTCGGTCTCAATGCCTTTGGACAGCCGGTGGAATCGTACAATCAGGATACCCTTCTTCCGGTATTCTATGTAGGCGGTGAAGATTCTCCGCTGCCCGAACTGCCTTTCCACGAAGCGAAGTGTCTGGACCGTATGGCATATGTGCTTCGGGTGAACCGTGCGAAAACGCAGAATCATGAAAGTTTTGATGCGAAGGAAAATTGGAAGAACAAGATCTATGCGATTGATGGAGATGTCATCTGTAAGGCAGAAGATGAAAAGACAGGAAGCACATTAACGATGCATCTTTTTGAAAGTGAAAACGGATGCTGCTACAGTATCTTCGGAAGTGCGTCCAAACAGTCGCACGAGATGCGATGGTTAAACTGCGAGAATGCCTGGAAGTTTATGAGCCTGTTCTCCAGAAAAGCAAACGGAGAGATCGAAGGCGGTAACTTAGAAGAAGTGATCCGGCGAATGAAAGAATGACCCCATAAGGGGTTATTCTTTTAATCCCGTAGAAATCTTTTTGATCCATTTGCCGCTCTTCAGTCGCAGAAAACTCCAGAAAGTTTTGATGATCTGGTCGGACTTTAAGCATACATAGATCCAGAACGGTGGCAGTTTGAATACGAAACCGGCCAGCAGTCCCAGCGGAATGGAGATCACCCACAGGAAGATGTTGTCGGTGATCATCAGCATCTTGGTATCGCCACCGCCACGCAGCACACCTTTGGTCATAATGCTGTTGGTAGCCTGGAAGATGATGATAAAACTGATCGCGAGCATCAGCTTTACTGCAATGCCGAGTGCGTCGCTGGTTTCCTCGATATAGAAGGAGATGATAAAATCTTTGAAAGCGGTGATAAAGAAAGCAGAAACCAGTCCCAATGCAAGACCGAGGCCGAAGAACAGATAGCCCTGCTTCATGGTCTGTTCTTTCTTGCCGGTACCGAGTGTCTGACTGGTGACGATCGCACCGGCCTGGCTGACACCCTGAACAGCAACGGTGCTCAGGCGCTGCGTATCACCGGTGATCGCATTGGCGGTGACAAAATCTCCGCCCAGGTGACCGATGACCATAGAGACGGCATTGTTACCGAAAGCGAGGATGCCGTCGCTGATCAGTACGGGGATGCAGATACGGATGTATTCGCCCAGCAAAGATCTGGTATTCATAAACAGGTCCCGATAGCGGAAATTGATCTCGCGGTCTTTGAAGAAAAGATATCCGAGGATCAGAGTAAACTCAAAGATTCTGGCGATCAGCGTGCCCAGTGCCGCACCGGCGATCTCCATTCTGGGAGCGCCGAAATTACCGAAGATCAAGGCATAGTTGGATAAGAAATTGACAAAGAAGGCTCCGATGGATACGAACAGAGGGAGCTTTACCTGTCGTACGCTGCGCAGGGCAATGGTACAGGTCAGGGATGCGCCCTGGAAAAAGTAGGTGATCACGGACCAGTTAAAATAGGTAATGCCCAGCTCGATGATCTCTTCCTCATCGGTATAGGTTCTCATGATCCAGCCGGGAAAGCGGGCAGTCAGGATGGCAAATACACTGGCCAGGAGCAGAGTGAGACGCAGCATCAGGGCTACGGTCTGTTTCAGGGCTCTGGAGGCATCGTTTCGGATATCTTCCGGGCTGTCTGCCATAATGTTCTTTTCGTTTGCTTCCGCGCTGTGTGCGGCATCCGAACTCTTCATTCCGTAATATCTTGAGATCAATACGGATGCACCCATACCCAGGCCCATACAGAAAATCTGGTAAATGGAGATAAAGGAATTGGCCAGAGATGTGGCGGAGATGGATTCTTCACTCAGTTTGCTGACCATAACATTATCCAGCATGTTCACGGCGATCGTGATCAGGCTTTGCAATGCAATGGGCAGTGCCAGCGTGAATACATTTTTGTAAAACCGGGGCTCCCGGTCAAATAATTTATAAGATACTGCGGATGTTTCCTTCAATGTTCTGCTCCCTAAAATACGAATATCCCGACATACACAGTTTAAAATTATATGTTTTCTTTGAAACTTATGCAAGGTGGTATTTTTCGCCTATATGTACGGTAAACTTTCAGACACGGGGACGGTTCTTTTGTCTGACAAAATCAGACAAAAGAACCGTCCCCGTGTCTGTGACCTGAAAGAACCACGTGTCTGACCACTATTGAAATAAACCGTATTTTGTGATAGGATAAAAAGCGTTATATTAAATACAAGGAGGGCGTAAAACTATGGATATCAAGGCAAAGATCGATGAGATCGTAAAGAAGGTAAAGAACGACCCGACATTGATGGCATCCTTCCAGAAGGATCCGGTGAAAACCGTAGAGAAAGTTGCCGGCGTGGATATTCCGGATGGTGTGGAAGATCAGCTGGTAAACGGCGTAAAGGCTGCGCTGACCACAGACAAGCTGGCAGGCGCTGCGGACGCACTCAAGAAACTGTTTTAAAGAAACGCTGCATTAGAGAACAAGCCGCCCGACATCGAGCGGCTGTTTTCGTAACCGCGCCCGGCGCAAGCGTTCTGCAGGCAGAACGCTATTTTTATATAGACGGAGTCAAAGATGAGATTTGTGATACAGGTTGTCACCGAAGGCAAGGTGACGGTGGAGGAGCGCGTCACGGGACAGATCGGCACAGGCTATGTGGTGCTGATCGGCGTGGGGCAGGAAGATACAAAGGAGATCGCGGATAAGCTGGTCAAAAAGATGCTGGGTCTGCGGATCTTTAAGGACGAGAACGGCAAGACCAATCTGTCCTTAAAAGATGTGAACGGAGGGCTGCTGTTGATCTCGCAGTTCACCCTCTATGCGGATTGCAGACATGGGAACCGGCCGAGCTTTACCAATGCCGGGGCCGCGGATCTTGCGGAAGAACTCTATGAGTACATCATAGAGAAATGTCGTGCGGAAGTGCCGGTGGTAGAGACGGGTGTGTTCGGCGCGCATATGCATGTGAGTTTGAACAATGACGGACCGTTTACGATCCTGCTGGATTCGAATGAGATTAAGTGATACAAAGCATAGGGGTTACACAGTAGAGAAAGGGGAAGCGTATGAGTGAGATGAATCCGGAAGTATACGAAGTGAAGTGTTTTGGGGAATTGCCAAAGATGCGGCCGTTGTCCGGACCGGTGCCGGGATCCAAATCCATTACGAACCGGGCGCTGCTTCTGGCGGCGATGGCGAACGGGACCAGTACCCTGCGCGGCTGTATGGCGAGTGAAGATGCCAAACATTTCCTGGAATGCATCCGTACGCTGGGCTTTCCGGTTTCGGAGGTGCAGGCAGCGGCCGAAGCGGGGCAGGGCCTTTCGATCAACCGGGATGTGACCATTACCGGATTCGGCGGCAAGATCCCGCAGAAAAAGGCGGAGATCTATGTGGGCAGCGCGGGAACGGCAGCCCGTTTTCTGGTGGCGATGCTGGCGCTTTCCGATGGCGAATATGTGGTGAAGTCCTCCGAGCAGATGCAAAAACGCCCCATGCAGCCGCTCATTGATGCGCTCACGGATGCCGGTGCACAGGTGGAATGTCTCGAAGAGGAAGGACATTTCCCAATGCGGATCATCGGACGCGGAAAGGTTTCGGAAAATGAGGCAGATACCGCATTGCATTTTAAAGTGAATATCGATCAGAGCTCCCAGTTTTTGAGCGCGCTTTTGATCGCGGCAGGAACTCTTGAACAGCCGGCAGAGATCGAAGTGGAAGGATCGCACGGCCTGGCCTATGTGGATCTGACGGCACAGATGCTGCAAAGCTTCGGTGTCGATGCGGAAAAGGAAGAAAATGACGGAAAACTTGCATATCGACTGCCGGGAAATCAGCATTACCGCGCCGGCATCTATGATGTGGAGGCAGATATGTCGGCAGCTGCATATTTTTATGCATTGGCGGCAGTGCTGGGAGTGCGTGTGGCAGTCAACGGCGTGCACAAACAGATGATGCAGGGAGATGCGGCTTTTCTGGAAGTACTCAGACAGATGGGATGCACGATCTCCGGCGGCCTTTTTGAGCAGGATCTGGCGGTGACCGGACCGGAAGGCGGCAGATTAAAAGGCGGTTTTACCATCGATATGTCGGCGTTTTCCGATCAGGCACTTACCCTGGCGGCGATCGCACCTTACGCGGACGGACCGATCACCATCACCGGCATCGGCCACATCCGGCTGCAGGAGTGCGACCGGATCAAAGCGATCGTGGAGAACCTGACGGCGCTGGGCATTCGCGTGGACGAGCAGGACGATGCGGTCACTGTTTATCCGGGGCCGATGCATGGCGCGGATATCGAGACCTACGAAGACCACCGGGTGGCTATGGCGTTTGCCTTAACCGGTCTGCGGACGGAAGGGGTGCGTATCCTCAATCCGGGGTGCTGCAAAAAGACCTTTGCAGAATATTTCACGATCCTGGACCTGATCCTGAGCAGACTGCAGGCGTGACAAAGCCGTTTACAGAGATGGATTGAAAACTGTCGGAAATCTGTTGCAAAACAGGCCCGGCAGTTTTTCTTCGGCTTGACAAATAGGCGAAAGATGATAGAATCGAAAATGATTTTCATATTTAAATTTACGGATACGGAAGAAGAGTAACGATGGCATTGCTGCATGCGGAAAAACTGGATCTGGGTTATGAAGGCCAGAAGATCGTCGAAGGATTGGAGTTCTCTGTGAATACAGGGGACTATCTTTGTATTGTCGGCGAGAACGGATCCGGTAAGAGTACGCTGATGAAGACGCTGCTGGGACTGACGCCGCCGATGGGTGGCAGCGTTGTTCTGGGCGACGGGCTCAAGCGCGGCGAGATCGCATATCTGCCGCAGCAGACCATTGTGCAAAAGGACTTTCCGGCTTCCGTGCGGGAGATCGTTCTGTCCGGATGCCAGAGCCGTTGCGGTCTGCGTCCGTTCTATAATAAAGAAGAGAAGAAACTCGCTGCGGAAAATATGGAACGTATGGGCATCACCGATCTGGCGGGGCGCTGCTATCGGGATCTGTCCGGCGGGCAGCAGCAGCGCGTTCTTTTGGCGAGAGCCTTGTGCGCGGCGCAGAAACTGTTGCTTCTGGATGAGCCGGTTTCCGGTCTGGATCCGCGTGTGACGCAGGAGATGTACGATCTGATCGAGCAGCTCAATCAGGAAGGCATCACCGTGATCATGATCTCGCACGATATCGATGCGGCAGTGCAGTACGCCAGCCACATCCTGCACATCGGCAAGCATATCTTCTTCGGAACCAAGCAGGAATATTTAGAGAGTGATGCGGGACGGTATTTTGTTTCCATGGAGACGCAGGAGTCGGTAAAGAAAAAAGACGGAGGTGCGCAGTAAGATGTATACATTGGCGGATTATCTGCAAAAATCCTTTGTCGTAAACGCCTTGATCGTAGGCACGCTGACGGCGCTCTGTTCTTCGCTGTTGGGCGTTACGCTGGTATTGAAACGGTTTTCCTTTATCGGTGACGGCCTGTCCCATGTGGCATTTGGTGCGATGGCCATAGCCGCGGTGCTGGAGGTCAGCAACAATATGATCGTGGTACTGCCGCTGACGATGATCAGCGCGATCCTT
>CAMJAP010000149.1 GCA_946403625.1 uncultured Lachnospiraceae bacterium | reverse complement strand
CCCCTTGGTCCCTTCTGCTCTATTGTTTATCGTATCTAACTTTGCCCATAACAACATCGGAAATAGATTATAACTGGGATCCAAAATCCCTTTCTGCACCAAAAAGAACAGTGCAACTACAGATGTAATAAACATAGCAAACCCCATTTTTTCCTTACGCAGCCGCCACTGAATTGCTGTAAACACTCCAAAGCCGAATACTACGCCAACCAATCCATAAATGAAATAGAGCCTTGCGTATTCAGAATCCAAAAAATTATACTGTCCCACCTGAACCAGGCTATTTTCGGCCTGTGAGTATTTTTGCATATAATTACCGAAAACAGAAAATGGAAGCTCCTGCATCATCCTGTGTGGTACCTCCACTCTGCCTTCAAAACTTGCAAAGAATTTTATTTTGTAATATATCGGTAGACCTTCTCTATATGTAATCACCGCCAAACAAAATACGGCGCCAATGATCAGATACGAAAAACTCATCAAAAAACGGTAACCACGAATAATATTTTCCGAAATCGGTAATTTACATTTTACATAGGATGTGTAAAAAAGGCACCCGGCAGTTGCAAGCATAATAGCTATAAGAGCCACGCGTCCATCAACAAAAACGATATTTACTACCGTCAAAACAACTATGAGCAGATAATCAAACCATTTTAAAATTCCATTGCGTATAAAAATCAGAGTAATCAACACAGCATAAACATGACCTGCCAATCCTGTCGGTCCAAAAAAGCCCAATGAATGCCTGACTTTCCCGTCTCTAAACAGATTGTATTCTTCCTCCGGAAGAATTCCGGCAAAACACAGGGCAGCCGAAAGAATCACAACTCCTGAGATGCTTATAATTCCAAGGCGCGCTATTTTTTTATAATCTTTCCCATAAGAAGCCACCAACAACAATGCCGCCGTAAGAAGATATGTATCATTCCATTCTCTCAAAAAAAGAGCTGACGCCCATCCCACAAGCATCATAATGCACGCGCAAATCCGTTCCCCGGTTCTTTTCATATCTGTTATGATCGTATAAAATGCCGGAACTGCGATCAAAAGTCTCAAATTAGTAATCCCAGAAAAAATAATAACGCCCTTTTGTACCGGCAGCCAAGGCATATGTCCCCCTATCAGGGCAATTATATTTCCCACCATGGGTGTATTCAGCATAGTGGGATAAATAATGTTAATCACAAGAAAGACATAATAAAATGTCTCCATAAATTTTCTTTTTTTCTCTAATTTTATTTGAAACTCTTTCCATTCTTCTTTTATGTTACTCATATTTCCCTTTTCCATTACATAACAATTCGTAAAACACAGACTATTTGCCCCACTTTCCTTTTACTTCTCTTCTATACTCATCCGCTATATAGTCCGGTCCGTTCATCCACATGTCCGTGCCCTCATCAAACAGCATCTGCCCTGTCTTCGATCTCATAAATCGAAAAAAAGCTTTTTCCCGGGAAATCTTCTGTCTTTTGGCTATATTTTGCGAAGCCATCGCCGCTAATAATTGCATCGTATACTCATATTTGCTCACTTCCATAAACGCCTCCAAATATACACTATTTGTATAACTATTCGTCCTTACAGTTTAATTGTTTGTTTTTCAGAACTCACATATTTGATTACTTTCATTGCCTTCTCTGTCCTAAGACATATCTGATCTGTCAGTTTTTCCGGCATTAGCAATCCTATCGCTATATCATCCGCCCTTTCCGTCCCGACTTTTCCATACACTCCATTCAGATACGCCGTTATGACCTGATTGGTGTTATCATTCGCTATCTTGCCTGCGATCACATCATACTTTTCCCATAATACCAACTCTTCCGTCAGGATCCCGCTTCGTCTGTGTGCCGCTACGCAATGCAGCCATTGTCGATCCGCATCCTTAAGCTCAAGTATCTTTAGTCCGCTTATGTCTGTAACCTCGTAGGTTGAAACATATCCTTCATTCGCATTCAATACTGCGATCCCATTTTTGACCGCCTTGCCTACAGCAGATTTAACAAACCGTTTTGCCTGCTTTATATCTGTCGTAAGATAAAACCCTCTGCCAAAATCCTTTCCTGGCCTGCATTCCGTCAGATTTGGCTCTTCTACAATCATATAGCTTCCATGATACAGTTTCTTTTCCAATTCGAAGATCATATTCCAAAACCTTTCCTGTGAAGATATAAATCAATTTCATCCATATTAGCCTCGTCACTCTGCACATGAAATTCCTCATAGCACATCTTAATATATTCATTTACTGCATACTCTAAAAAGATTTTCTCACATTCGTTAGCCGACTTATCCCATCTTATTTGCGCCATTCGAAACAACCTGACCTGCATCATAAACAGATCATCTCTTCGATTCAATCCCATCTTATATCCTACCTATCATTATCATATTACACTACCATTCCATATATTCCGACTTTGTTGTAAATTTCAAAATCCATAGCAAATAATCCACAAGTTCAGGCTTCTTATCCCCAAATTCTATTCTGGCATATGCTGCATCGTAAGCGTCAAACCATGCGCTCCCCTTTAAAAATCACCGCCGATTAACGGCGGGGGATATGTAGCTCAGCCGGCAGATCCTTTGACCATGGCATCAGCGCATCCAGCTTATCTGCATCCATCTCTCCGTTATCATCACGGAGTTTGGGAAGTTCCGTTAGCAGGTATTCCACATACGGATATGGCCGGAGGTTGTTCGCCTTAGCAGTTTCGGTAATACTATAGATATTTGCGCCTGCCTCAGCGCCGGTATCACCGCCATAGAACAGCCAGTTTTTACGGTTATGTTCTATAGAACATAACCGCAATTATGCTCTGAATTCGGTTATGTTCTGAACTGCCACATAGCTGTGACTATTACTATATGGCAGCTTTCCTTTCAGAACATAATTATCCTACAACGAATTCAGAAAAGCAAGAATGGATTTGCTGGGTTTATAGTTAAATGCATCATCCGTTGTTTCGGCCAGTTTTTCCATTGCCTTTCTTTTTATCTCGAGATCGGCGACCATGTATTTATGGGTCGTTTCTATACTTTCGTGGCCAAGCCAGATAGCAATGGTGGAAATGTCGTAAGTACTCTATCATACGTACCTTCTAATCGTTCTCGTTCTATGAGATGATACCCCAAATAACTTCATCCGGCAAGCCCGCTGCGTGCTGAACGGATGTCGAATATAAGGAGGCTCTCAATGAACGCAAAACAAACACTTCGTCAGGCCACTCTGGCCAAATGGTCCGCCATCTTTCAAGAACAACAATCCAGCGGACTTACCATCAAAGAATGGTGTTCCCAAAACGATGTTTCCCTCCACAACTTTTACTACTGGAAACGCATCGCCAAGGAAGAGTATCTCAAATCCGTTATGCCGGAGATCGTTCCGATCTCCATACCTTCTGATCCGATTCCTGTTGTTCCTGCTCCGGAAGCATCTGCTTCTACAGCGGAACTTGAGTTGTACAACTTTAACAACTCCAGTAATACTGCGTCGGTTCCGGAAGCATCTGCTCCTACAGCGGAACTTGAGTTGTACAACTTTAACAACTCGTGCAACTCCAGTAATACTGCTCCGACTCCAGTTCCCATTTCAATCTCGATGGGCGACATCAAGATCGAGATCGGAGCATCTGCGCCGGATGCGTTGATCGCCAAGATCATAGGAGCGCTTCGCAATGCTTAGGAATGCTGATCATTCTTCCTTTGCTTCCGTTTATGTGGTATGTGGCTATACCGATATGCGCCTTGGGATTGATTCCCTGGCAACGATCATCCAGTCACGCTACCACCTGCCGGTATTCGCGCCGGAAGTCCTGTTTCTGTTCTGTGGCAGGCGCGCCACGAAGATCAAAGGACTTCTCTGGGAAGGTGACGGCTTTCTGCTCCTGACCAAGCGTGTGGAAAGCGGTCATTTCAGCTGGCCACGTAATTCCAAAGAAGCAAAACAGATCAATGCCCAACAGTTCGAATGGCTGATGAAAGGCTTCCCGATCGATCCGGTGATCCGCATCTCCCAGCCCGACAAAACAGCCTGATTCTTTGTGCAAAACAGAGATTTTTCCAACCTGATTTTTCGCCGCTTCCTTCTGCCTGTACTGTGCTTTCTGAGCCTTGTATCCCTTTATCCTCATGGTTCTGCGGCACTGTATGGGCTTTTTCTTTTTTGAAACACCCTGTGCCGTTTCCTCATGCCCTGCCCATCCTGAACAATCACAGGGATAGGCAATCTGACGATACCACCGTTCTCCATCCACTCTTTCAAACTGGCTTATTTACTGCATCTGCGGTATAATAAACGTATACAAAAGAGGTGCGTTATGACGGATTTTTCCAAACTTACTCCTGAACAATTAGAGAAGATGGACAAGCAGGTTCTGATCACGATCATCGGTGCTCTGCAAGGCCAGCTTAACACGATCAGTTCCCAGATAAACTTTCTGACGGAACAGATTGCTCTGATGAGCCAACGCTCCTTCGGAAGAAAAACGGATAAGAAGGATTCCATTCCTAATCAGCTTTCGTTCTCCGATTACTTCGATAACGAAGATGTATTCAACGAACCGGAATACCTTTCGGATTCTTCCAAAGAACCCGAGATTACTGAAGTGATCATTTCTTCCTATACCCGCAAGAAGAAAACCTCACGTGAAGCTAATCTGGAAGGTCTTCCTGCGCGTGTCTTTGAACATACCATCGAAGCAGACCGTCTGAAAGAACTCTTTCCTAACGGTTACAAGGAACTCCCTGTTGAAACCTACAAGCGTCTGGCTATGATCCCTCAGACTTTTCTGGTAGATGAACATCATATCCACGTTTATGCTTCTAAAGACAACGATGGAACCATTATCCGCGCGGAACGTCCGAAAGATCTATTCCGTAACAGTATCGCAACAGCGTCCGTTGTATCGGTGATGATGAATGCCAAGTTTGCCAACCATCAGCCTCTCGAACGTCAGGTGCAGTTCTTTAAAAACTTTGGCGTGAACCTCAAAACAAACACTGCAGCCAACTGGATGATCAACGCTTCTGAACAATACCTGTTGATCATCTACGATGAACTTCATAAACACCTATACGATTCCGAAGTCATCCACGCTGACGAAACACCCTTCCAGGTCATCCGTGATGATCGTTCTCCAGGAAGCAAAAGTTATATGTGGGTGTACCGCAATGGTGCCTGCAGCGCCAGCCATCCGGTGATCATTTACGACTATCAGTCAACACGCAAAACGGATCATCCGGAAGAATTCCTAAAGAATTACAACGGAGTCCTCGTTACGGACGGCTACCAGGTATATCACACCTTAGCCAATAAAAGGGAAGGCCTGAAAGTCGCCGGATGCTGGGTTCACGCCAAGCGAAAGTATTCGGAGATCGTAAAGGCCCTCGGTAAAGAGAAGGTCGATCTTCCGGATGGCATCATAGCTGCCAAAGCAGAGGATAAGATCTCAAAGATCTTCCACGAAGACAATCTACTGGATGGTCTTTCTAAACGGGAACGGAAAAAGCAACGCCAGCAAAAGGTAAAACCTTTGGTGGACAAGTTTTTTGAATGGGTAAAACAATCCATTCTGAAACTCCCTGCGGAAAGCGCAACCGCCAAAGCCCTTCAGTACAGCATCAACCAGGAGGACTATCTCCGGGTATTTCTTAGTGATCCTAATGTCCCGATGGATAATAATCCGGCGGAACAATCTATCCGCCCGTTCACTCTGGGCCGCAAGAACTGGGTGGCGATCAACTCTCCAAAGGGCGCTGATGCCAGCGCTGTCATCTATAGCCTCGTCGAAACCGCCAAAGCAAACCATCTGAGTGTACAGGCTTATCTCGAATACCTGCTCACCGAACTGCCGAAACACGTCGACGATAAGGATCGTAGTTTTATCGCCGATCTTCTCCCTTGGTCCAAGGCCGCGCAGAAAAAATGTGCTGCTCCTAAAAAATCTTAATTCATCTTTCAATGTGCTAATCTATCTGAATCGCCTG
>CAMJAP010000148.1 GCA_946403625.1 uncultured Lachnospiraceae bacterium | reverse complement strand
AGGGTCGCCGGATCGCAGCTTACATAGACGATGCGCTGCGGCTGCATCTGTACCATGGTTTCCAGGCAGGCGATATCACAGCCTTTGCGCGGCGGGTCCACAACGATCACATCCGGGCGGCGCATATCCGCAGCATCCGTTTCGGCGCCGTCTGCCACCTGCATCTCTCCCCGGTAATAGGCCGGTAATACTTCTTCGGCCGCCCCCACAAAAAACTGTGCATTTGTGATCCCGTTTTGTCTGGCATTTTCTTTGGCATCCGCGATGGCCTGCGGTACGATCTCCACACCGTAGACCTGCTTTGCCGCCTGTGCCAGAAACAGCGAGATGGTACCGATACCGCAATACAGATCCCATACCGTTTCCTTCCCCGTCAAGCCTGCATATTGCAGAGCGGTGGAATACAGTTTTTCCGTCTGCACGGGATTGACCTGATAGAACGAAAGCGGCGATATCCCATAGCGGATACCGTTGATCGTATCGTGGATCCCGCTCTCTCCCCACAGGGTTTCATAGGAATCTCCCATGATCACATTGGTATTTTTTTCATTCACGCTGATGCTGATCGAGTGCATGCCCGCAATCGCTCCCAGTCGCTCGCACAGCAACTCTTTCTTCGGCAGTTTCTTTCCGTTGATCACCAGACATACCATGATCTCGCCGGTGTGAAATCCTTTGCGGATCAGCACATGACGGAGCAGCCCCCTGCCGCTTACTTCATCATACGGCTGCACATGGTTTTCCTGCATCCACTGATGAATGATCTGTAAGATCTGCGGATTTTCTTCGCTTCCCAGCAGACAATCCTCACAGGGGATCACCGCATGCGTACGCCCCGCATAAAAACCGTAAATGGTATTGCCGTCACGATCGCATCCGAAGGGCACCTGCGTTTTGTTGCGATACCGTACCGGCACCGCAGCTGCGCCTGCAATGTCCATTCCAATGATCGGCTCCGTCTTCTGTGTCAGTTCTGCTTCCGCGATACCGCCGATGCGCTGTAATGCATTCTTCACTTTCTGCTCTTTATAGCGCAGCTGCGCCGGATAGGACAGATGCATCAGCTGGCACCCCCCGCAGCGCCCGAATACCGGACAGGCCGGCGTTATGCGATCCGGCGACGGCACGAGGATCTCCTGCAGTCTGGCAAACGCCATATTTTTCTTTGCTTTCATCACGCTTGCACGGATCGTATCTCCGGGTAACGCACCTTTGACAAAAAAAGGAAAGCCATCGATCTTGCCGATGCCTTCCCCTTCTGCTCCAAGATCCGTGATCTGTAATTCGATTAGCTCATTTTTCTGATACATCATTCTTCTCAAGTCCTGCGAATATTGGAATCCAAAAATTTACAATAGCCCAGCCAGCCCTTGCGGTCATTATTTTCCAGCTGCTCCGTAAAGGTCTCGATCTTGGCATCCAGGTTGTCCGCCATACTGAGCGCCAGTGCCTCGATCAGCGCCGGTTTCTTGGGGGAACCGTATTCCAGTTCTCCGTGATGCGCCAGGATGCAGTGCTGCAGTTCTCTGGAAAGCTCCGCCGGGAAATCCACGATCTCACTTGCTTTTTCCCCGACCATCTGCGCCCCCAGATAGATATGTCCCAGCAGCTGTCCGTCGTCCGTATAGTCATTCTCCGGGAAGGGCGCGATCTCTTTGATCTTGCCCACATCGTGCAGCAACGCCGCCGTGATCAGCAGGTCGCGGTTCAGGATCGAATAGTTCTCACACATATTGCTGCACAGTTTGGCCACACTCAGCGAATGCTCCAGCAGGCCGCCGATGAAGCCGTGGTGGATGGTCTTTGCCGCCGATGCATTGCGAAAGGATCCGGCAAAGTCGTCATTCCGGAAGAATCCGTCCAGCAGCGCCTTCAGATGCACTTCCTGTACCGTATCCGCCAGGGCCAGCAGCTCCGTATACATCTCGTCAATGTTCTTTTTGGAAACCGGCATATAATCCGCAGGATCGTACTCATACTCGTCGCACTTGCGGATACGATACAGCTTTGCCTGCAACGCGTTGCTGTATACGATCACATCTCCGGTCACCTCGATATAATCGCCACTCTCGTACTCCCCGATGGCCGGGCTGTACGGCTCCCATACCTTACTGTCCAAAACACCGGTCTTGTCCTGCAGGATCACATTTTCGTAGGGCTTGCCGTTCTTGGTCTCCGTCATTGTTTTGGATTTGCAAAAATAGATTCCCTGGATCTTGCTGCCTTCTCCCAGGTCTTTGATGTACTTCATTCCTTCAACCTCGTTTTCTTATTCTTTGATTCCTGATTCCACCGTCACCGTCATCGTGCGATAGGCGGTCCCGCTCAGACGCGCATAGGTGACCCGGATCTCTGTGCCCGCTTCCTGCAGGCGCAGCGCATTCATATATTCCGACACATTCTTGACCGAGGTGTCGCCGATCTTCTGGATCAGATCCCCTTTCGACAATCCGGCCGCCATCGCCGGGGAGTCGATCTCGACCTGTTCCACATACACACCTTCCGGCAATCCCAGTTCCTTTACCACATCGTTTGCAACATCGCAGATCTGCAATCCCAGGTACGGACGCTCCGTTCCGTTGGAAAGGTCTTCGATCAGATGCCGTATCCCGCTGGTTCCGAAAGCGTGGATCAGATTTTCCATTCCCTCCTGCTCGTATCCGTGGCAGATCATACCCACCACCTGCCCGCGCAGATTGACGATCACACCGCTGGCATTTTTGTCCCCCTGCATATCCGTTGTGAGCAGCTGGTATGCCGCATCCCGAACACTCACCGCACTGCCGGCGGAGGTAACGGCACCGTAGACCAGGGAAGAATTGCCCAGCGGACTGCCCACCGCCATCACGGCATTGCCCAGCACATTGGTCGTGTAGGATGCACCAAGTACCGCTACCTGTACGGCTTTTCTGGTATCCGCGCCGATCTCGGACAGGCGGATCGCATATACCCCCAGTTTGGTATCGCTGTCGATCATCTTGGGTGTCAGGGTTCCGGTCACATTATTGAAGAAGGTCACGCGCAGCATTTCCGCCGACTGCAGCTTGGTGGAATCTGCCAGGATCAGCAGTTCGTATCCGTTGTCCGCTACGATCACACCGGTGGTCTTTTGCGTGGACAGGTAGGGATCGTTCATCCAGTCCATATCCGAATGCATACCGGTTACCGTCACCAGGCTCTTTTCCACCTCTTCCGACAGGGCATACATCTTGCGATAGAGCTGGCGGTAATCCTCGATCTCCAGCGGTACGGTTTCGTAGATGATCGTATCGCCGGCAACCACCGTCGGTTCCGCCGTCGGTATGGGATCTGCCCGGTTCTCGCTGGCCGAATCCCCCGTCCCGTTGGCATTCTCGATATCTTCGTCGTTTAAGCTCATATTCTCGATGGGCGTTTCGATCACCAGCGGTTCCGGCTCATCGTCGTCCGGGATCACCTCTGCCTGCACCGGATCCTCTTCCATCGACTGCTCCGGCAGGGATACCACCTTGAGTTCCATATCCGCATCCGAGCTAAGCAGCTTGCTGAATACCGGTTCCAACAATAAAAAAGTAATGCAGGCGATCGTCGCAAACAGCACTGCCATACCTGCCGTAAACAGCATACGGCGAAAGATCTTTTTCCGGTTGACCGGCCGTTCCTTGATCTGCTCGCGGATAAAATCGTAATCCGTCGCGCGATAGCTCTGTTCCGCCCGTAGCGCTCCGCTTTCTTTACGTTCCTCCTGCTTTTTCTCCGCAGCAGTATCCGGATCGCCCGAAGCCTTTGTTTTGTTTTCCGTATCTGTAGTTTTCATCGTTTTCTTATTGCAAATTTCTGACCCGCGTGCTATGATTACCTTGCTTTGGCGAGACGGGGTCGTAGCTCAGTTGGGAGAGCGCAGCGTTCGCAACGCTGAGGTCGAGGGTTCGATCCCCTTCGGCTCCATTTTTCCCGCATTTCTTCGTGATATTTTAACATAAATAGTTTAAAAAAGGAAGATACCCGTAAAGAGCATCTTCCTTTTTCTTATACCCTCTGTTCTGCCCGGATCAAGGACGGATCCCTACCTGCTTGTAGAAATACTGCAGACCTTCCTTGACCATATCCCGGAAGCCGCCGTCCGAATCCAATTCCCCGGTGCCGATCTCCAGACCGTAATCGATATCACTCGATCTGCTGACAGATTCATTATACTGCGTCACTTTCACATAATATTCTCCGGCCGCCAGATTGATGCTGCCCAGTTTTTGCTGATTGATCAGATCGCCCGCCACATCATATTTTGCAAGTTCGTTTCCGTCCTTGTCATAGAGGCGCACCTGCCAATAAGCATCCTTGGATTCCAGGCTCTTGTGACGGAACATCACATTTATGCCGCGTCTGTCGTACAGGGTGAAGCGGTACATATCAACATCCTGCGACTGACGGATCGAACCGAAGACTTCCGAGCCCGGCTTGATCATATTGGCGTGGTCAAAATCCTCATTGTATTCCACTTCCCAGTCGTTCGCTTTTTCAAAGTTGAGCGTCAGATGGTAATCATCCGTGGAAAAGCCGTTGTTGGTTTTTAACACCCAATGTACCCTCATATAATAGGTGCCTTTGGTCAATCCGATATGAGCGCTGGTAAAGGAGTTACCGGGAGTTCCGTACAGACGCTGCTCATCGATCAGTTCCTTTCCGTTCTCGTCATACAGATTCACGCTGCAATATTTCCCCTCCTGATTCTCCATCCGGAAAGTATAGCTGAACTTGCCGTCCCCCTCTATGGTGAACTTGTAGTAATCCTTTTCGCTGTCAAAACGGAGATTGCCTTTGATATCCGTATTCAGTTTGATCGGCGTCGCGGATTCAAAGTCTTCATTGTACTCTTTTTCCCAGTCATCGACCTCTTCGTAATTCACCGTCAGATGATAGTTCTTCTTGGAAAAACCGTTGTTGGTAAACAGTTCCCAATAGACCCTGGCATAGTAGGTGCCTTCCGACAAGCCCATATTGATGCTGGTGTAGGAGTTGCCCGGTGATCCGTACAGTCGCTGGCTGCTGATCATCTCTTTGCCGTTCTCGTCACAGAAAACGACATAATAATACTGTCCGCTTTCGTTATCGGTTTTGAAGGTATAGTTGACCATCCCCGGCTCGGATAAGGTGATCTTGTAAAAATCCCGGTCCTTCTCACTGCTCAGGTTTCCGACCATCTCGGTATTTACTTCCAGCTCCTGCGCATGTTCCAGATCGTCGTTCGATTCCTGCTCCGATTCGGCACATACGCTGATCGACGGCATCAGCGCCAGCACTCCGGCTATGCAGAGCGACGCCAGCCAATTGTTCTTCCACTTTCTCATATTCCGATTCCTGCCTCCACTGATTACGATACTGTTTAATACTGCGTTATCAAATTGCCAAAGGCTATTCTATAGCATCACGCCCAAAAACGCAACCAGCTATTGATAACCGATGAATATTTCGTCTTAAACCAACAAAAAAACGCCGATCGCTCGGCGTTTTTCGGATATTTTGTTTTATGCTTCCGTAGCGGCAGCTGCTGCCTTCTTTTCCATACGGCATCTGATGAAGTAATAGATCGACGAAATCGGCAGGTATACACTGTAGCCTGCAGCGAATACGCAGAACAACATACAGAATGTCACCAGTTCGATGAGTCCCAGGATCATACCCGGTCCGAAATCAAAGAGCGAACTGATCATTGTTGTCCAAAGACCAACCAGGATTCCGATACCAAAGCCCGTTGCCTTGCCGCCCATCATTCGGATGATCGCTACACTCGGCACAAAGATCAACGAAAATACCGCCAATGTTACCAAGAAAGTGAGTACTCCCACAAAAAATCCGTTACCGCTGCAGATACCGGTGTTTGCTACCATCAGAATCGTCGTAACTAATGCGATCGCTCCTCCGATCAGCAAAGATGAAAACAAAAATCCTTTGCGCTCTTCCCAAGCTGCTTCATACTGTCCCATAACAATCTCCTCCCTTAAACCATTAATGATAAGTTTATCATCCTGCCTCAAACTTTTGGTCTGTCAAATAATACCACAATCTATGGGGAATCGTCAAGAGTGGTGAAGATATTGCCCCCGGCAAGCAGTCGGTTACT
>CAMJAP010000147.1 GCA_946403625.1 uncultured Lachnospiraceae bacterium | reverse complement strand
GTCGGTAGAGCACTTGACTTTTAATCAAGTTGTCGGGGGTTCGATTCCCCCGTGGTTCATAAATTTAATGCATTGAAAATATTTCAATGCATTTTTTCATATCCCAAAAAGAAAGGACACGGTTCTACTGTAACGGAAGTTGAGAACCGGCTTCAGCAGGCCGACAGTAAACAGAGCGATCACTGCGTTGAAGGAGAAAAAGCTTATAGACAGAGCAGGAGCCAAAAAGAATGGTTCCTGGATAATCAAATAATGAAGGAACATAACATATGAAAAAGGACGAACCACTTGGGCTCGCCCTTTTCCATATATGAGGGATTGAAGAAAGTTATTACGGCTGGTATTCCTGAATCAGTCTTACGAGAATATCGTGCAGGGACTCTACGGTGTAGTTCCCGATGATCGGCTGCAGGTGAGAATCGCCCACACCGGAATCATCTGTCAGGAAGACGTATTCGGAATTGGTCATGATCGCCAGCGCACGGCCGAACAATTCGGTATCACGGTCTGCATTGGAAGCAACTACCGGGATCAGATGAATGCCCTTCTCTGCAGCTGCGCGAACAGCGGTATCGATCTGAACTTCGGTCCCGGTATGAGGCGGAGCATCAAAGATCAGGAATGCGATCTTGTTGTAACCTTCCTGCCAATCGGCCTGAACCATGGTTTCGTACAGGATATCTGCAACCGCTTCCGGCATATCTCCGCCGCCCTGTGCGTTTTCTACATCAAACTGGTGCTGAACCACAGAAGTATCATTGGTAAAAGCATTGCATTTGGTAACATAAGCATCGGTGGAATCGCGGTAGAAGTTTGCAGAGAAGAGGATCTGATCACTGCCGACTTTTTTTACGATTGAGCTGAAATCTTCTTTCAGATAGTTCAGCTCATCACCCATAGAACCGGTGGTATCCAGGATGAACATTACCTGCAGTCCGGTGTTGTTCTGTACACTCGGAGTGGATACAAAGGCTACATTATCCGCAAAGGCAAGATCCTGTCCGTTGGAGGATACTGTGGCAGGCTGCTGTGATTCATCGTAGAAAAGCCAAGCCTTACCGTCGGCGTCGGTCATTGCCTTCCAAAGCTCTGCCCCCTGCACATCCAGAAGGGTTACGGTCTCGCCGCTGAGGGGCTGCTGGTTGTTGTCTGTTATGGTAACGGAAACAGCATTGGTGGGATTCAGGCCGTAGGACGGGAAAGTGATCCGCTGATTCTGTACCAGATCCTGGAAATAATCCCAATTATCCAGATCGCTGTACTCTGCTGCAGTTAAAATACCGCTGATCCCTTGCTGATGATGGGTTGCGCTGCCCTGCTTCGGAGACTCCGCTCCCATACTTGCAGCGGAAGATGCAGGTGCCTCGGCAATCGCTACAGCGTCTGCAGATACATAACTTTCAAACGAGGTATCACTGGTTGCCGATTCTGCCACAGTAACACTATTGTTTATGCTTTCGGCACCGCCGGCAGAACTGGAACTGCCGGTATCGATGGATTGAGGCGCGCCCCCACTGCCGTAACCGCCACTACTGGACGATGCTGCGCCGCATCCGGCCAGTAACATCATTCCCATCATTGCAAGTGCAAAAACTCGTTTCTTCATAAATGATTCCTCCCTTGATCAGAAATTGTTTTGTTTACTTTTTCATATTCCCTTTAAATCAAATTTCTTAAACCTGTCATAGATACGATCCGTTACGAAGATATTTATGGGGGATCCGAAAAATTTTTTAAAAAATTTCAAAATCGCACATAAATTGCAGTGCAGACTGTTTTATGATAACATATTTTCGGACGAAATGTGAATTACAACAAGGAGCGGACATTATGAAAAAGAAATTGGTATACCGATTGTTTAGTATGGCAGTAAGTGCGTCGCTGATCCTTCCGATGAGCGGCTGCGGGGAAGAGCCGGAAGCACGCGGGAGTGTGGAAGATGCGCAAAATGTGCAGGATACGAAAGAAAATGAGCCTACCCCGACGGAAGCAGAAGCAGTTCCTACGATGGTAGACGGAGAGGGAACGATCCAGGCACCGCCGCAGGGAGATATGGATCTGTTTCGGGAGTTGTCGGATTGGAGTTTTACCTTCTCCAGTGGTGCGGGCGGCTGGGGAACCGGCCTGTATTTCAACCCGGACGGCAGTTTTTGGGGAGACTATCACGACAGCGAGATGGGATCTACGGGGCCGGGATATGATTACGGAACCGTCTATGTTTGTAGTTTTACCGGAAAATGCGACAGTTATGAGGAAATCTCGGAGGGCATCTATCGGCTGCACATTGCGTCGTTGGAATATGAGCCGGCAGGTGTAGAGACGATCGAAGAGGAGCTGCGGTATATTACCTCCGAGCCTTATGGGTTGGAAAACACGGACGAGCTGATCGTTTATATGCCGGGCGTTCCCTTGGATCAGCTGGCCGATGGCTATATGGACTGGATCGCACACGGACATTTTTCGCAGTATGTGGGACCGGATTTTACATGGTATGAAGATTATCCGGAGGAACTGCCTTTCGTCGGCATCTACAATCCGGCAGATGAGGGCTACGGATTCTATTCCTTTGCGGATTGTGAGCAGAACAAAATGACCCTGCGCAATATGGCGAAGCTGCCGAACCTGGTGAACCGCGAGCTGACCATTCACGATGACGGCACCTATTATTGTGAAGACATGGATGATAATGGTTATATTCTGATCCAGAACGCGTGCATTCCGCTGGATGCGAGCTATCCGGATTCCTATGAGGACCCGGAGGGGCTGATCGCCAAGTGTATCGAGATGATGCCGAACGGAACCGCGCCGGAGAGCCTGTATGCGCCGGACGATGATTATATGGACTTTTCCTTAAGCTATATCAGCGGCGAACCCATCCGCTATGCATTCTGGAACGAAGGCAGCGGAGAAGATGAGCGCTGGTGCGGCGGTGTGTTCCATTTCCGGTATTTCTGGGATGAGGAAGGCAATACGGATAACGGTTACGCGCTGATCTACAAGTTCAGCGTGGATTCGGACGGTGAGCTCGTCAGAAATGAGTTTATGGAGGAATACCTGCATTCCCTGGCTTATTCCGGCTGTTTTGAGGGATTGTCCTCGGCATCGGATGCAGTGGGCGAGCAGTGGATCCTGGTGGAAACAAAGGGCGGAGACGGTAATGGCGGTATCACGGCAGACCGTGTGGAATGGATCAATTCCGATGATATCGAAAAACTGGAAGAGTACGGCATTGATCCGGACGATGTGGCCAATGATTATGCGATCGGCGGTCGGGACGATAACTTTGAAAGTTTCAAGCTGAGTGCGGATTGTCCCATCTATTTCCGCTTTACCGACAATATCTTTGACCGCTATCAGAGCTATGACGCCTTTTGCGAAACGATGGAAAACTACGGATCGGAAAGACTGTTCTGGCTGCTGCTGGACAAGGATGAGCAGGTCGTAGCGATGTACGAACCGTATACACCGTAAGAAAGCATAAGTAAGCAACATAAAAAAATCCCGGTATCGAGACGATATCGGGATTTTTAAGTTTGGAATTAACTTCTTTACATACAGGTGTATCCGCCGTCTACCGGGATGATATCGCCGGTCACATAGGAAGATGCCTTGGAAGAAAGGAAGATGGCTGTGGTATCCAGCTCGCCTTCGTTTCCGTAGCGCTCCAGCGGGATCATGGTCCGTGCATTCTGCTGGAAGAAATCGCTGTCTAAGGTTTCCTGGGTAAGCGGTGTGTAGAAATAGCCCGGGCAGATGGAGTTTACGGTGATGTTGTACTTGCCCCATTCGGCTGCCAGCGCTCTGGTCAGGTTGAC
Organism: uncultured Lachnospiraceae bacterium; assembly: GCA_946403625.1. Taxonomy (GTDB): domain Bacteria; phylum Bacillota; class Clostridia; order Lachnospirales; family Lachnospiraceae; genus NK4A136. The sequence continues at coordinate 2,338 of CAMJAP010000147.1, read as the reverse complement.
CACGCCGCCCTTTGCTGCGTGATACGGTGCGGAACCGGCGATCTTGTTGCCGACCATACCGTACATGGATGCGATATTGATCACACGACCGTATTTTGCCGGGATCATCGCCTTCTTTGCAACAGCGCGTGCCATTTTGAAAGTACCGGTCAGGTCGATGTTGATCTCGTTTAAGAACATCTCATCGGGAACATCCTCGGCCGGAGTCACACCGCCGGTTCCCGCATTGTTGATCAGGATGTCGATGCGGCCAAACTCTTTCAGGACTTCGTCTACCGCTGCATTGACGCGGTCGGTATCGGTGATGTCACAGGCTACACCGATCGCCTTTACACCAAATTCCTTGGTGATCTCGGCAGCTACCTGATCGATCAGTTCCTTGCGTCTTGCCAAAGCCACGATGTTTGCTCCCTGATTGGCCAGCGCTTTGGCCATCTGTACCCCCAAGCCTGTAGAGCAACCGGTAACGATCGCAACTTGTCCGGACAGATCAAAATAGTTCTTGCTCATTTCTTGCCTCCTCTGGATGAATAGATTTGTTGTTGAAAACTTCCCCAAGTCAACATTATATCGAATAATGCAGGTAATGTGAAGAAGGAGTTTTATATTCGGAGACCCGAGAAAATGCAGTTTTCGGAAGGGGATGCTTCCAGGTGTTTCCGCAGGACCTTGGCTTTCAGTTCCGGCTGGTCTTCCGCCAGTGCAGTCAGGGCATCGATATTGATATCACGGTTCAGCTCCAAAGTGAAATACAGATCGAGATAAAGATCCCGACGGCCGGTGTCGCGCAACAGTATGCCGAAAGCGGCAGCAGGATTGTGCGCATGCAGCCATTCCAGGCAGGTATTTTTTACATTAGAAGAGATAGCGCAGCGATCCTCTGCCGGCAGGCGCTCATAGATCAGAGCGGTTTTCAAAAACTGTCTTCGAAGACGAAATGCGGCAGCAGCCTCTTCTGTGGCATAGTCCTCTTCGCCGCCGGCAAGAAAAGGAACGAACCCCAGGGTATCGTCCTCCGCCAGAAAAGCTTCCAGTCGAAGATCCAGGAATTGCAAAAAAGCCGTCTCATCTTTGGCAGCAGCGATCAGCGCATCGGTCTCCCGTGGAAAACATTTCAGAGCAAGTGCAAGCAGCACCGGATTGGCACATCCCGGAGACGCAGAAACATCAGACGCAGCAGGATCATACAGACCGATCCGCTCCAGCGCTTCGCAATTCAAAAAGGCTTTTTCGGAAACATGCGAGATCGTAACCGGCAGCCATATTTCCCGCAGTGAAACGCAGTTCGCAAAAGCCCAGTCTTCGACGGCCTCGCAGTCGGCATCGAGAAGGACGCCCACCAGCTTCCGATCGCCCATATAAGTTTTCTTCCGGATTATCGTTCCGTGACATTCTGTGATCATAGGGACTATTATACACGATTTTATGATATAATATGAAAAATAATAAAATTATATAGAAGTATATCGGATTATTTACCACCATACCATAAAAATCTGAGGCTTCATTCGTAACTATATTGTAACCCGATGGACGGATACGAAGAAAAGGGAGATATGATATATGAAAAAGAGAAACGGAATGAGAAATGCAGTAATGGCAATGACGAGAAACCTGTTGGTACTGTCAAGCGTAGTAGCGTTGACTACCGGATGCACTTCCAAACAGGAAGAACCTGCGAAACCGCAAGTTGTGGACGATAAGAAAAACGAAGACAGTTCCGATCCGCTTGCAACTCTTTATGGGATGATACAGGAAGATGCTGCAGGAGACGGCAAAAGCGTCATTTGGGACGGAGAATCTGCAGTGACGGAAGACGATGTGCAAGATGCAGCCGGGGTGGATGACGGAGGGTATGGTTTCGAAACCTTTGACAGCTATGTAGCGGATCGGTTGATCGAGTGTGTATACCCGACCGGTTTTGAGCAGGTATCGGTGGATGCGGCACAACCGGATAAGTGTCATTTTGCAAAAGATGATGATGAATTGTTCGTCAGCCCGGTGGATTATGCGGCAGAAACCGCATTGTATGATGGCGATGATAATTATATCGCGATCGACAATATGGGGCTTCGTGAGGACACTACAAAGTATTTTACAAATTACAAAACCTATTTCGGAATGAAAGAACTGGATGGGGTAAAGAAGGCCGGCTATGTATTGATCTTTGAAAGCAATCTGGCAGATCGAAGCTATAAAGTGGAAGTGTATGGTCTGAATAATATGAGTGCGGTCAAAGTGGAAGCGCTCGAGATCATGAACCAGTTTGAGGTTTTGTTCTATGAATCGCCGACGGATAATATACCGGAGGGAGCATCACCGGAAGCTGAAATCCCTG
>CAMJAP010000146.1 GCA_946403625.1 uncultured Lachnospiraceae bacterium | reverse complement strand
TCACATCATCGGCAACACTCACATCAATGATACCGTCCTTATCCACCGGCCAGTAGGAGACTTCAAAGCCTTCCTTTTCCAGATGCTCCATCGCCCGTTTCACCGCCGGATGCTCCAGTTTGGTCGTGATGATGTGCATACCGCTGCGACGGTTGGCGTGTGCCCCGCCGATCACCGCCAGGTTATCGCTCTCCGTACCTCCGGATGTAAAATACAGTTCCTCCGGCTTGCAACGCAGGATCTTTGCGATCTTTTCCTTGGCTTCCCGCAGATGCTTTTCCGCTACCACGCCCATATGGTGCGCACTGGACGGATTGCCGTAGTCTTCCGTATACACCTTTGCCATCAGCTGCGCTACTTCCTCCAGACAACGCGTTGTTGCGGAATTGTCCAGATAGATCTCTTTCTTTGTTTCCGCTTTCTTTCTGGGTGCCATAAATTTATCCTTTCCTGTTACTGTTCCTCTTCAGGTTCAGCACTTCTCTCTTCCAGTTGAAACATCAGAACCGACAGGATCGCCAACCCGGCGGTCTCGGTCCTCAGGATCCTCCGCCCCAAAGAAACCGGAGCGACCGCCTTTTCCTGTGCCAAAGCGATCTCTTCTTCCGTAAATCCGCCTTCCGGTCCGATAAAGATCCCGACCTGCGGGATGGTATCGCCGTTACTCTGTGCCGCCAGTTTGCGGACTTCCTCTACAAAACGATCCGTTGCCTGCATGCCTTCCGCCAGCTCATACGGGATCGCTGCCTTGTCCATCTGCGCTGCATAGTCCAATGCCGCTTTCATCGACATCGGCGCCTGCACCTGCGGGATCACGGCACGCTTACTCTGCTTTGCCGCCGCCTCGCTGATCGTCTGCCAGCGCTCCACTTTGGACTTTGCCTTTTTTTCATCCAGTTTTACGACGCAACGTGAAGTTGCCACCGGAACGATCTCATATACGCCCAGCTCTACCGCTTTTTGAATGATCAGTTCCATTTTATCTGCTTTGGGCAATCCCTGAAACAGGGTGATCCGAACCGGCAATTCCACGCCGTCTTCCTTGATAAACATTAAGCGACACAGGACTTCGTCTTCCCCGATCGTGTCGATCTCGCAGCGATAGTCCCTGCCGTCCGTTCCGTTACTTACCGAGATTTCTTCTCCCGGATGCATCCGCAGCACATTCCGGATATGATTCACATCCGCTCCCGTGATGTGAATCCGATTCCCCTGTATCTGCGAAGGTTCCACAAAAAAATGCTGCATCTGTTATACCAGTCTTCCCGTTACGCTGCGCCATTCACCCTGTGCCGATATATCCAATACTTCAAAACCGTTTGCTTTCATCGTATCCGCAACGAGATTTTCTTTTCCTTCAATGATACCGGAAGTGATCAGGATGCCGCCTTTTTTCAGATGGGCCGGCAATACCGGGATGAGCGGTACCAGTACTTCCGCCAGGATATTGGCAGCTGCGATATCATAGCCGTCCCCGACCTGTTTCTGAATGGCCGGATCGTTGATGATATTACCGATCAGCAGAGTAAACTTCTTTTCGTCGATACCGTTGGTACGCAGATTGTCGGCCACCGCCTCGATCGCGCAGGGATCCAGATCCGTGCCCAAAGCTTCTTTGGCGCCGAACATCAGGGACAAAATGGACAGGATACCGCTGCCGGTTCCCACATCCAAAAGCCGTGTGTCCGCATTCACATATTTCTTCAGCTGACGGATGCACAGCTGCGTAGTCTCGTGCATGCCGGTTCCGAAGGCCGTGCCCGGATCGATATGCAGTATCATCTTATCTTTATCCGCCGGCTCCACATCTTCCCAAGACGGGATCACCAGGATATCGTCGTCGATCGTAAACTGGTGGAAATACTGTTTCCAGTTGTTGATCCAGTCCAGATCCTCGGTCTCGGATACCGTAATGGCTCCGCTTCCGATCTCCATAAATTCGCGTACACCCTCCAAAGCCTGTGCGATCGCCGTCTTGCGCTCCTCGATCAGGCTCTGCTTCTCGCTGTCTTCTTCCGGAGATTCCACAAAGAAACTAAGATATGCAATGCCGTCATCCTCTTCCGTTTCCGGCAGGATATCCACAAACATCTGCTCTTTTTCCAGCGGCGTCAGCGGGATCTTATCCTCGATCTGTGCGCCCTCCAGTCCGATATCATAAAGCTCGGAAATAATGATATCCTCTGCCTCCGTCGTCGTCTGTATCGTAAACCGGATCCATTTCATAATCGTTCCTCTTTTCCGTAATTCATTCCATGAGATTTTAGCATTTTTTTGACAAAAAAACAACCACCCGGATTTCGGGTACAGCAAGAACAACGCCCCCGGGTGCTCCCGCCCGAAAGCGCTGTCCTCTTTGTAGGATTCTATTTGGGATTTATGAATTTATTGTAGCAGACAAAGTGCAACAAAAGTGCAAGTTTTATAGTCAAAATTATAAAAAACCGGAGATTTTTTTTCTCCGGTTTTTTGAACTAATCCTATTGGGCAGGTTTTTGTTGTTTTTTAACCCTTTACAGCACCTGCGGTCAGACCTTCTACGATCTGGTTTGCGAAGATGCAGTATACGATGATGGTCGGGATGACCGCGATCATAATACCTGCAAACATCTGCGTGTAATTGGTATGGTACGGACCAACGAATTTGGTCAACGATACCGGTAGCGTCTTGAATGCCTCCTTGGAGATGAATACCATCGCCAGAAGCAGCTCGTTCCAGTTGCTGATGAAGGACATCAGACCGGTAACCATAAAGCCTGTCTTTGCCATCGGCAGTGCAACTACCGTGAACATACGCGGTACGGAGCATCCGTCGATCACGGCTGCCTCGAACAATTCGTTCGGAATACCTTCAAAGAAACCAACCATAATGTAGATCGTGATCGGCAACGAGAAGGTCACATACGGGATGATCAGACCGATCAGTGAGTTCGTCAGTTTCCAGGAAGCAAACTGGATGAACAGCGGGATCAATACGCAGTGTACCGGGATCATCATACCGATCATAAAGTAGGTCAGCATCAGCTTGGAAAATTTCCAACGAAGACGTGCGATCGCGAATGCTGCCATTGCACCAAACACCATAGAGATCAACAGAGTGACCGAACATACGATGAATGAGTTCAGTGTTGCCTTACCCAGGTTACCCATTGTCCAGGCATAACTATAGTTCTCAAACATCAGGTGATCCGGCATCGCCCACGGAGATGTCATCAACACCTTATCATCCTTTAAGGATGTGATCACCACCCACAGAAGGGGCAGGATATAGATCAGCGCCAGAAAGATCAGGAAGCCGTAAATCAGACCGTGTACGAGGTTCCGTTTGTCTTTGTCACGCTTATCCATTGCGGAATCTACAGAAATATTCATAAAGCGTATGCCTCCTTCATTACATATCGTAACCGTCAACCTTCACAAACTTGTTGATCAGGAAGGTTACGATCAAACACATTACCAACAGTACCACACCGATCGCACAACCATAACCGAGTTTGTTAAACTTGAACGCCTGATCATACAGGTGCGTTGCAAGTACGTGTGCGCGGTTTCCGAGAAATCCTTCCGGGATCATATTGTAAACCAGATCGAAGAATTTCAGTGAGCCGATTGCATTCAAGCTCATTGCTGTTGCTACCATCGGGCGGATCAACGGCAGGGTGATGTAGAAAAATGCCTGCTTTTTGGAACAACCGTCGATCGAAGCCGCTTCATAAATATCCTGGCTGATACCGGAGATCTGTGCCATATAAAGCATCATCGACTGTCCGACATACTGCCAGAGTGCTACAAACGAGATGACGATGATCGGGAGGATGATCGTACCGTCCGTATTGAACAACCACTGCGGACCGTCTTCATAACTCTTGATCCATCCCAGGGACTCCATCATCTTGTTGATACCGAGAGTCGGTGTAAATACGAACATCCACAACAGACCGAGTGCCGCACTGGAAAGTACGCAAGGCAGATAGTAAATGTTCTTGAATAAGTTACGTCCCTTTTTGATATTGGTCAGCAATGCAGCCAGTACCAAACCGAAGAACAACTGCGTTACACAGGAAAATATCATAAAGAACATGGAGTTCTTAAGAGCCGTTTTCATAGTGTCGTCCTTGGTAAACAGCCTGATATAGTTCTTTAATCCTGCAAATTCCGGATCATAATTCGTCTTGTAATCGCAGAAAGAGTAATAGATCGCTTTGCAGATCGGCACAAACAATACTGCCGTGAACAAAAGAAAGGCCGGTGCAAGGAAAAGTACAATATAGCGTTTTTTTCGTAAAAGCTTGTCCATAGAAATTCTTTCCCCTTTATGAATGTCAGTACCCGAAATCTCGGGTACTGACACAATTAAACTTACTTGATCACATCAGCTATGACTTACCAAACATTCTCTTCATAGTAATCCTGGATCGGCTGCAGAGCAGTTGCAGGATCGGTACCTCTGAAGATCTCTACGAAGCAGTTATCAAAGGTAGAACCTGCCTCAGTATCATACAGAGATTCGTTGTAGAAACCGAATGTAGCGTTTGCACTCTTGAATACATCCATAACATATGCCAACTCAGGCGGTGCAATGGTCTCATCATACTGTACGGAAGTTACAGGGATCTTACCACCTTTTTCAGCGGTGTACTTCTGTGCGGTATCATCTACGAAATACTTCATCAATGCTACTGCTGCTTCCGGATGTGCGCTGTTTGCGCTCATGCACAGGGAGTCAGACTTTGCGATTACACGGTTCGGATCTGCAGAAGAACCGGAAACTGCCGGGAATGCAAATACGCCAACCTTATCAGCGAAGCCCTCTTCACAGGAACCGTTGATCTGGCCGATTGCCCAGGAACCCTGGATCAGGATTGCAGCGTTGCCGTTGTAGAATGCTGCGGTAGCGATATCGTTGTCATCGCCTGCTGCAGTCTTCTGGAAGTACTGGCTCAGCTCCTGGATCTGCTCACCAGCCTGGATAACCTTCGGATCCATCCAGTCAGTGGTGTGATCCTTAACATCCTGAAGGTTCAGACCGTTTCTGTCGCACAGATAACCGGCTACCATAGACAAACACCAAGCAGTACCTGCGGAGATGGTGATCGGTGTGTAACCTGCATCCTGCAACTTCTGGCAAGCTGTCAACAGCTCATCATAAGTCTTCGGTACAGATGCGCCTGCCTTCTCAAACATTTCTGTGTTGTAGAATACGCAAGCAGCTGCAATGTTCAGAGGAATTGCGTAGATACCTGCGCCGTTCTTTGCTTCGTCACCGTAGGTGCCGCCTGCAAATACAGCGTCAGAAGTAAAGGTTGCCTTCCATCCGTCTGCATTCAGATAATCATCCAGCTTTGCAGCAGTACCGGTCAGAACATAGTCGTTCATGTTAGCACCCGGAGATACGATGAATACATCCGGTGTCTCGCCTGCAGCTACCAGAGCGTTCAGCTTGTTGTAGTACTCCTCAAGGTTTGTGGTGATCGGTGTGCAGTGATAAACTCCTGCATAATCTGCGTTGAAACGATCGATGGAATCCTTGTAACCCTTGGTGATCAGGTCTTCGGAAGCCTCCAGGTCATCCCATACCATGAAGGAAATCTCCTGAACTTCTCCGGACTCTCCGCCACCAGCGTTACCGCCGCCTGCGTTTCCGCCACCTGCGTTACCGCCTGTAGCTCCACCTGCTGAACCCCCATTACCGCCGTCGCAGCCTGCCAGCATGCTGACAGAAAGAGCTGTTGTCAGAATGATTGACAATAACTTCTTTTTCATCTGTTTCTTGCCTCCTTTTTATTTTATGTTCCGGACCTTCGCCGGAATTAACAGACAATTATATTTTAACAAGATGTAGAAATATCGAAACCGATAAAATTTCATTTCATACCCGATAAAATGATGGGATTGTGACAAAATTATGAATAATTCAGGGGAGAATATGTATAAATTATGAATATTGATGATAAATGATTGTAAAAAGTGCCAAAATCAGCACGCAGAAACAAAAAAACTCCCGATCATTCAGGAGTCTTTCAGAGGTGCCAGACGGATTTGAACCGCCGATCAGGGAGTTGCAGTCCCACGCCTTACCACTTGGCTATGGCACCATATTCTTTTATAAAGAAACTCCCCGAGTAGGGCTCGAACCTACAACCCCGCGGTTAACAGCCGCGTGCTC
>CAMJAP010000145.1 GCA_946403625.1 uncultured Lachnospiraceae bacterium | reverse complement strand
CAAAAATATCCGGTGAGCTTTCTTACGATACTCTTTAGAAAAACGATAACTGCTCATTTTCGATCTGTATATCCAAACCTGGCATTGCAGCTGCAAAGATCTCCCGGTAGTCTTCGGAAAACCATTCGTCCATGCGAGATCCCGGTACGATCAGCGGCATACGTTCATGAATCCTGCACATCTCGCCGGCCGCCTCTCTGGTGATGATCACGAAACGCTCCACGCCTTCGCGTATACCGTAGATGCCTGCAAAATAGATCAGCTCTTCCTCCGGCACCCGGATCGTTGCTTTCTGTTTGCTCCGGTCCCACTCGTAAAACCCGCTGGCCGGGATCAGACAGCGTCGGTGCATCACATCATCACAAAACATAGGCTTTTCATGCAGTGTCTCTGCTCTGGCATTGATCACCAGCCCACCGTTTTGTTTGGAGGGATAGCCCCAGGAAAGCACGCCGGCTTCCATACGAGCATTCGCTTTTCGCAGGATCAGCGCCTTCTCCGAAGGCAGAATATCCCTGTCCTCACATTTGTAATCTGCAGGGATCAGAAACGCCGGCAGGTTCTCATACATTTTATGTCTGATGTAATATCGTCCGCACATAAAAATCTATTCTCCGAATACCTGTCGGAATGCCGTGATATTCTTACCGTTCTCGGAACCGTAAATAGCGAAGCAGATCTCGTCAAAATGCATTCCCAACTGCTCATCCACGATCGCCATACGGAAGTATTCCGCCACATCCTTCGGCTTGTTCCCGAAGGCTCCGCAGCCCCAGGCGCCCAGCACCAGATTGCGATAGCCCCGCTCCGCTGCAGCCTTCAACACGATACGTATCCTTCGTAAAAAGGTCTCCCGGATCTTTGCCGAAGAGGCCAACATGGCCGCCCCAAAACGATTCGGTGCCGGTGCCGTAACCACCGCCGTCCGAAAGGGCTGTTCCAGCAGATTGAGCTGCTCATCCCGAAATACAAGAACCTCCGGTGAGACCAGCATATAATCCGACTCCACACTGCTGATGTGCGTGTTGTTGTATTTGTACATCTCGGAGGCCGCCTGCGAAGTGATCGATCCGTACAGGGTGCTGCAGCGGCACAATGCTTCTTCCTGCGCCGTTGCCCCCAAACGAAATCCGCCGCCGGGATTGTGCGCATTTGCAAAATTCATCACCAGCGCCTTTTCATAACCGCGCCCTGCCGCATAGGTATCGCTGTTCTTTACCACGATGCGGCACATTTTGGCATCTTCCGGTGCCTTCATTTCCTTGGCAAGCAATGCTTCTCCCATAGCCGGTGTGATCACTTCCGCAGCATCGTAATCGCCCTTAGGAAATGTCACGGTATGCCCGTTTACTTCATAGCTGCCCGCCTCACAGATCTTCAGCGTTTCATTTGCAACTGCGATCAGATTCATCCTTTTCCCCCTTTACAGGATCTCTAACACTTCCCCGATGTACATATCATGAGAAGCCTGTCCTTCATACATCTGTTTTGCGATCTCTGCCGGCATATTAGACTCTTCCAGTTTCTGACGGAACAGCTTTTTACATACCAGTGTCACTTCCGCTTCCTTGAAACTAACGGATTCCCCCGCCTTTACCGGAGTCAGTCCGCTGTCATGCATCTTATCCATATCCCTTCCGGACTTGGCTCCCAGCACGCCCAGGATCTTTTTGTACTCCTCCGGGAAATAACTGATCGTAAAATATTCATTCGCATCCATATAGTCATGGGTATATCTGGAAGTACGCACATATACCGTGGCTACCGGCTTGTTCCAGATCGTGCCCAGGCCGCCCCAGCTGATCGTCATCGTGTTAAAGTTGTTCTCGTCCCCCGCAGTCAAAAGCGCCCACTTTTTGTCAAACTGTGAAAAGATCTCTGTATTGAATTCCATCTTTCTATCCTCCTGATAAATACCCGAAATATCAACGCTACTGTATCGTATTATACCATTATCCAGTATCATCACGCAATTCTTTCAATGACTATCCTTTGCAGCCTATTTCTTTTCATAAAATACGATATCCATACGGTCATTGATCTTTTCCACCCGACCAGTCTGACGGTAGCCCATCTTCTCGTACAGATGCAGATTTCCTTCTTCCTGCAGGATCGTATCCAGACACCAGTTATCGCTGCCGTGGATCCGTTCTGCTTCCTTCATCGCCTCCTGCGCATATCCTTTGTTCCGATGCTCCTTCATGATGAAGATTGGCGAGATCTTCTTCGGCCGGTCATCCTTATGATCGACCACCCTGATCACACCGACTTTCTCACCTTCTACTACGATGAAATAAAAGGTTGTTGCCGGAAAACTGAAGCGCCATTCGATCTTCTCGACCGCTTCCGCACCCGGACTGGTTTCGTAATCCTTGTACTTTTCCAGCAGATCCGCAAATGCCTCCACCTGCATTTTCCAGATGGTTTGAATATCGTCCTTTGTTGCTTTGATCAGCTCAACCATTTTGTCATCCCCCTTTTTTTGTTTTCATTGATTGCTTCCAGATCTTTTGTTTCCGCTTTTCTTATCATTGTTGTTTCCTCCCAAAAAAACTTTCTGTACAGAAAAAGACCGCTCATCCTGCAAAGATCAGCGGTCTTTCAATACCTTTTACTTATCGTATCTAATCTACTGTTCTCTGCAATCCCTTTTTTCACACACGTAATAATAAGCGTATGCATATGCGTATACGCTGCTCACTACGTAATATGAATATCCGATTGCATTACGATGCATATAGATCGTTCCTTTCTCAAAAATATTATTGTCAAGATATCATCTCAAAATACATTTGTCAACACCGGATTACTTCCGCAGGTATTTCTCCAGCCATTTGGAATCCGGTGTAAGTTCCGGCTGTTCGGCCAGTTCATTGGCGTAATGAATATCATCTGCCACTTCCAGGATCGTCTCCCTTAGCTCCAACTCCTCTTTCCATTTATCATCGATTGCCTCATATCCGATGAGCGCTCCCAATATATTACCGGTTACGGCACCGGTGGAATCACTGTCCCCTTTGTGATTGACTGATACGATCATCGCCTTTGAGAAATCATTCTGATAGCGCAGCGCGCAGTACAATGCGATCCCCAATGCCTCCTCTGCTACCCAGCCTTCGCCGAGTTTATGAATGTTGGTCAGATCATCATCTTCATTCTTTGCCAGACGGATTGCCGCATTGATGATCAGCAACAATTTAAACAGATTTTCATCGTCCGCATAGATCTTCGCAACCGCATCTCTCGCCTCGATCACGATCTCTTCCAGCGTCATTTCCTTCTGCGGAAATACCAGCCTGCTGATGATATGCACCAGCACCGCAGCCGGCATATAGCCCAGCGAATGACAATGCGTGATCATCGCCAGTTCGGCTCCGAGTTTGTCCGTCTCAACCAGATCCGGATCTGCCCGATGCAACAGTCCCATCGGCGCTACACGCATCACTCCGCCGCAGCCCTTGCTGTCGTTACGCTTCTTGTACAGATCTTCATATCTGACAGCCCCGAATGCCCGGAATTCCTCCAGTGAATGCAGACACATATTCCCCGGTGCCCGCAGTGCAAACAGTTCCGGTATGTTCATCAGCCAGCAGGGACCTTTTTCCTCGCAGTCCCGATACTCCGCATAACGCACACTCTGCGTGGTCAGCCAGTCCTGATAAGCCCGATAAACCCAAATAGCAGGCGGATCCTGCTCCGATCTATTCCCGCATCTTCTTGCCGCTATATCCATTAACAGCCCGTTAGCGGTAAACAAGGTCATCTGGGTATCATCCGTAATGACCACCTTACCGCATCGACGATCCGGCTCATATGCCTGAATTCCTTCCGGACCGTATTTATCCCAGATCGCATTTTCTCTTCGGAATTCCACCGGATACCCCAAAGCATCCCCGACACCTCCGCCGATCAGACAGCCACGGATCTTATCTCTACGTACCTCTTTTTCCATAAGCGCTTCCTCCTTTGCTTTGATGATATGAGTATAGCAGAAAAATAATTATGACCGGTCTCCCACCAAGCGACCGGTCAAAACAGTGTTTTTTTCTTTGCCTTTCATTTAGGACTCAGAAGATTATATGTACCGTTTTATCCCGAATCAAATCAACAAAACCATTGTTATCAACCAGTTCTGTCACCAGGACAACCGAATGATCCTCCTGTTCTTTACTATATGTTATCTTTCTCTCATCTTTTCTGTATAACTTTATACCCGGGATATCTATTTTCCCTTCTCGATATAGCTGGCATAAGATTGCATCATTGCTCTTGTAGGAAACCGGCACAGGTGTCCTACTAGCGAAAATTTCTCTGAGACTAGCTTCTGCTTTTCGTTGAAATTCGTATGCATCACTATCTTGTGAATACACTGTTAATGCCTTTGTATCCGGGTAATACCACGAAATCGTTTCTGCCAAAATTGTGATAGAAATCTCTCCTGCATTCTTCTTCCGCACTCTTCCGGACGACAATATTTCTCCTTGTAATGGCCATTCCTCATATAATTTCTTAATCCAATCACTATATGCGTCCATATTTAGCAGATCCGCAGCCTCAACAAATCTGCGCAAATAGCTTCTCATTCTTCCAAGCAATTGCGTAGACGCAAGCACAATCTGATATAGATTTCCCTCTTCACCCTCGACCAGTTCAGAATACTTTTCTTCAGCTATACTTTTTATCGGATACCCCATAGAAATCAGTTTCTGCAAATACTCCGCTCTTCCCTCCGCATCATTTATCTCTATCAGAACCCATTCAGGAATCAGTATCAACTCATAATCCTTTAGGATACTGTCTGCTTTGACACCTTTAGAACTCAATCCCTGTATAAACGAAATCGAGGATGTATCCAAAATAGCAATATGTGTTTTATTTTCAATCGATGTAAACGGCGTTAATGTTACCATTTGCTCTCCTTCGTGATTCCTCGGATCTCATTCATAATACTATTCAGAAAAGCCTCATTTTCCTCATGGTATTTTAAATCAGGGTACGCATCCTCACTTGTTTTGATCTTTTCTTTTAAGTAGGTTACATTTACCACATTTGACGGCCTTACCAAACTGTCATCTAATCCCAGGTTTCTGAACCTCTCCGGCAAGTCATTAATTTGATAATCAAAAACTTCCTTTATCCTCTTTTTCAACAAGTCATTTTGGCTTTGCACTGCATATTCATACAACGAAACAAGGACTGCTTTATAGGGAGCCTGAAACGCAGACATAGAGTAAAGTATCTTAGATACAAAATCCATCTCTGAAAGCCCGTTAAAGTACTTATCGACACCGTTCAAAAGCATACAAGCTGAAAAGTATTCCGCTTTTCTCTCCTCCATTGTATTATCCGCCTCAATAAAAAGATCAAACGAAACACTATCAAATAATAAATGATAAACCTCGTGCCAAGCAGTAAAATACTGATTTACTCTGGGCAAAGCGGTGTTAACAACAGGAATCCTTTTCCCTTCTTTTACATAAATTGCTCCGCTCAAATACTTATCTTCCACCGGCATCTGAATCAATCCATATCCCTGAAGTATCAACATAGCCAGTTGCGGAACGGAAGCAACCTTCATTATCATTGGATTTGTCTGTAATTTAATAGCCTGCGTAGAAACTTCCTCTGCTATTTCACGATTCCGTTTAATAACAAGATCTATATTGGCAGCGGTTATGATCTCACTCATATTCTGCTCCTTAGTAATAAATTGCACACAGATCAACCACATCCAAAAGAAGCTCGTATTGTCTCTTGGCAACATCGCTCATCTCATGATCCAACGGTGCATTTTGCGAATAAACTGCCGATACCGTTTGAACTGTATCAGAATGATAGAATAAAAGCTCTTCATCGTTCATATTCAACATCTTCAAAATCTTTTGAAGATGTTTATCGAACGAACTCTTATTATCAACACCGCCACTCAATAGTTTGTCCAATGTCGGCCGCGAGATATTCGCTTTACCGGCAAAAGACACCTTTGTGTAACCCCTATCCCGGATACACTCCTTCAATTTCGAAGCCACAAGACCTCTCTGTTCAAACAGATCATCAAATGCCATTGTCCCGGCCTCCTTTCCTTTACACCTGTCTTTTATTCTATCATCATACAAATTCTGAATCAATAGTATTGTAAAATATTTTTTTACATTTTAACATTTCATAAAAAAAGGAAATCCCACCTGTCTCTGTCAGATTTCCTTTCTCATTATTGATTCCACTTT
>CAMJAP010000144.1 GCA_946403625.1 uncultured Lachnospiraceae bacterium | reverse complement strand
TGCACAGCAGGCATCGAACTCCGAACCGGCGTCGATCTTCGGTAACGCACCGCAGGCATCGAACTCCGAACCGGCGTCGATCTTCGGTAACGCACCGCAGGCATCGAACTCCGAACCGGCGTCGATCTTCGGTAACGCACCGCAGGCATCGAACTCCGAACCGGCATCCATCTTCGGAAATGCACCGGCAGAACTGTCGGAAGAAGAGAAAAAAGAGGCAGAGGAGAAGGCAAGGAAGGAGCAGGAGGAAGCCGAAAAAGCAAAGAAAGAGGAAGAGGCAAGAGCCGAAATGCTTCGTGCGATGGCCTATGCATCTTCGCATCCGGCCGTACTTCCGATGGGCGGAGGAGGATCTGCGGTACAGCAGTCCACGCAGGCAGCGATGTTGCCGTTGGGCGTATCTCCGACGCAGGTGAGCAGCGGACCGGCAACCACACCGGCGGCACCGACCACAGATGCTTCCGACAGTAATGCATCCGCGCAGCAGCCGACAGCTTCACCGGCAAGCGGAAGCAGTGCACCGACACAGCAGAACAATAATCCGCTGTACGGCAACGCACCGGCACAGCAGCCGTCAGCAACACCGGCAAGCGGAAGCAGCGCACTGACGCAGCAGAATAATAATCCGTTGTACGGCAACGCACCGGCACAGCAGCCGTCAGCCCCGCAGGCAAGCGGAAACAGTGCACCGACGCAGCAGAATAACAATCCGTTGTTCGGAAACGCACCGGCACAGCAACCGGCAGCTCCGCAGACAAGCGGAAACAGTGCACCGACGCAGCAGAATAACAATCCGCTGTTCGGAAATGCTCCGGCACAGCAGCCTGCAAAGCCGGCAACCTCGGAGAAAGCGGATGAAAACGCTCCTTTGTATGCGGATAATACGGAGATGAAGAAAGTATTCAGCGGAGCATTCGCAAACAATAACAATAATAATACCTGATCGTGGTCGGAAAGTATTGAGACCATTGGAATCCACAAAGGCGCTACCCTGACGGGTGGCGTTTTTTGTATGCTCGATACAGTGGCTATCGGATTTATTTATATCTCTCGATAAATTCTAACAATTTGAAGTGCGATGATACCTGTGTTTTAATGATACCTGCAAGACAACGAAACGAGGAAATGAAAAATGAGCGTAAGAGAAAATCAGCTGCATTTTGATACTTTAAAGGTAAAGGCAGGATATGATCCGAAACAGCATAATAACGCGGTATCCGTTCCCATCTATGAAACAGCATCCTACGAGATCGGTACGGCGGAGCGCTACGACCGGCTTGCGGCAGCGGAGGAATCCGGTTATCTGTATTCCAGAGTGAGCAATCCGACGATCAAGGTTTTGGAAGACCGCATCGCGGCATTGGATCACGCAGAGGCTGCAGTGGCGGTCGGTTCGGGCGTGGCAGCCATCACTTTTACACTGCTGGCATTGGCGGAATACGGCGGAAGGATCCTGACCACCTATCAGTTGTACGGCGGTGTGGTACATCATATGAATTATCTGCTTCCGCGATTCGGTGTGCAGTTTGATAAAGTGGAAAACGGCAGTTCCGTGGAAGATTTTGAAAAAGCGATCACCGAAGATACCAAAGCCATCTATGTGGAATCCGTAACCAATCCGATGGCAACGGTAACGGATATCGAGGCGCTGGCAGAACTGGCACATAAGCACAAGATTCCGCTGGTGGTAGACAATACGCTGCCGACACCGTATCTGTTAAATCCCATTGATCACGGCGCAGACATCGTTGTGTACTCTGCAACAAAAGGAATCAGCGGGCACGGGAATGCGATCGGAGGTCTGGTGGTAGACAGCGGAAACTTTGACTGGAACAATGGTAAGTTCCCGCAGTTTACGGATGAAAATATCGCGATCAAGGGACGCTACGATAACGGAAGAAGTTATCTGGAAGTGTTCGGAAGAGCAGCATTTGCCGGGAAGATCCGGACGGATTATCTCACCAACTTCGGTGCAGCGTTAAGCCCCTTCAACGCATATCTGATCCTGCTGGGGATCGAGACCATCTCGGAGCGCGTGCAGAAGCAGGTACGCAATGCACATCAGATCGCAGAATTTTTGGAGTCAAGACCGGAAGTGGAATGGGTATCGTATCCCGGAACCTCTTACTACAAATACAATGAACTGGCGGAAAAGTATTGTCCGTACGGTGTGGGGCAGTTGTTCTCCTTTGGCTTGAAAGGAACGGAAGAGAACATTTACAAGCTGGTGAATGCGGTGAAGGTGTTCAGTTATCAGTTGAATCTGGGTGATGCCCGTTCGCTGATCGCCAATGCCAGCCGCACTTCTCACGGAGAACTGCTTCCGGAGGAACTGAAAAAAGCAGACATTCCGGTTAATGCGATCCGTATCTCCATCGGTATTGAAGATATCCGGGATCTGACGAACGACCTGGCACAGGCATTGGAGATTGCGTTTCAGGATACCGCATCGGAAGCATTGGCATCGGAGGGATTATGAGTATATTTGACTGGCAATTTTTCCGGGGAGCCATTCCGACGGTTTTAAAAGACGGATTATTAAATACATTGAATCTGACGATCGTAACGTTTATCTTTGCCTGTCTGATCGGCTTGATCACGGCATTGATCAAGATCTACAAGATCCCGGTGCTGTACCAGATCAGTCTGGTGTATGTATCCTTTTTTCGGGGAACACCGCTGTTGGTGCAGATACTGATCTTTTACTACGGACTGCCGACGATCTTAAATCATTACAGTACCGATTACGGCTGGAATGTAGATATCAGCAAGATCCCGCCGATCATCTATATGTATGTGGTGTTTTCGCTTTGCTATGGCGCATACATTTCGGAGGTGATGCGATCCGCCGTACTGTCGGTGGATAAAGGACAACACGAAGCAGCGTATACGATCGGTATGTCAGGACCGAAGGTGTTAAGCAGGATCGTATTTCCGCAGGCGCTGTCCAATGCGTTGCCCAACCTCGGTAACTACTTTGTGGATATCGTAAAAGGAACATCGCTTGCATTTACCGCAACAGTGGTGGAGATCCTGGCGAGTGCCAAGATCATCGGCGCCAGAGACTATCGGTATTTTGAAGCCTATCTGGCAGCGGCAGTGGTCTACTGGGTAGTGTGTCTCATCTTTGAAGTGCTGTTCCGGACCGTGGAAAAACGGTCAAGAAAATATGAAAGGAGGCCGGCTTGATATGAAAGATGATTTTATCACGATACGCGGTCTGAAAAAGAGTTTCGGAAAAAATGAGATCTTAAAAGGCGTAGATCTCGATGTGAAAGAAGGAGAAAAAGTGATCATCATGGGATCTTCCGGATCCGGTAAATCCACGCTGCTGCGTTGTATGAACCGGCTGGAAACCTCCGATCATGGACTGATGTTCTTTGGAGAGCGACAGATCGATCTGGCACATTGGTTAAAGAAAGATATCAAGTATGTCCGTAGTAATTCGTCGATGGTGTTTCAGGGATACAACCTGTTTAAGCATATGACGGTTTTGGAAAATGTGATGGAAGGTCTGGTGCAGTGCAAAGGCATCAAAAAGCTGGAAGCAAAAGACATCGCGATCCATTATCTGGAAAAGGTGGGACTTTCCGAACGATTGGATTACTATCCGTCGGCGTTATCCGGCGGGCAACAGCAGAGAGGCGCAATCGCAAGAGCACTGGCATTACAGCCGAAAGTCGTATTCTTTGATGAACCCACATCGGCACTGGATCCGGAGCTTGTGGCAGAAGTATTAAATGTCATGGAAAAGATCGCGGAAGAAGGTGTGACGATGATCGTGGTCACACACGAAGTGGGTTTTGCAAAAAACATCGCAGACCGTGTGGTATTTATGGACCGCGGATATATCTGCGAAGAAGGCAGACCGGATCAGATCCTGCGGTATCCGAGAAACAACCGGACCAAAGAGTTTTTGAATCTGATCGCGTAGAAAATCAAATAGAGAAAAATAAAAAATTATATAAAAGAAAAGAGGAGAGAAAATTATGAAAAAGAAAGCATTGGAGAAAGTATTATCGGCAGTACTGGCGGGCGCTTTGTCCGTAGGAACACTGGGCGGCTGCGGGACGACGGCACCGGCGGAAGTGGCGGAAGCATCGGCGGCATCCGCTGTACCGGGAACCGAAGAGGCTGCACAGCCGGAGGTTACGGCAGCTGCAGAGACAGCAGAATCCGGAGATGCACAGGAAACTTCGGAACTGCCGGAGAAGATCCTGGTGGGGATCATGCCGGATTATCCGCCCTATGATTATCAGGATGCGGACGGAAATGCAGCCGGTTATGATGTGGAAGTAACCAAAGAAGTCGCGGCGCGTCTGGGGATCGAAGTGGAATTCCAGATCTATCCGTGGGAATCTCTTTTGCCGGCATTGGAATCCGGAAGGATCGATGCGGTAACCGCGCAGATCTATCGTTCGCCGGAACGCGAAGAAAAGTTCAATTTCAGCGCAGTACCCTATTATCGTTCGGATGTCAATATGATCGTGAAGGGTGACTCCACTGCGGAAACAGTAGAAGATGTCATTGCACAGGGACTGACCTTCTCATGCATTCCGGGCCAGTTGAATGAGCAGTACCTGCAGGAGAATAATATTGCCTTCACCTATTTTGAAGGAACCAGCCAGACACAGATCGATGATGTGTTGGCCGGACATTCCGACGGTTTCCTCAATCAGTGGGCACTGGTCAATCAGATCCTGATCGATAAGGGACAGGAAGGGGCATTAAAATCCATCGGAGCTCCGCTGGCCAGCGATTTCGTATACGCAGTACTTCCCAAGAATGATGCCGGTGTAGCGCTTGGTGAAGCTTTCAGCAGTGTCTATCTGGAACTGGAAGCAGACGGTACGCTGACCAAACTGGCACAGGAATACCTGGGCGATCCGGTGGTAGAAGGTCTGGAAGCCGGTATCGTAGAATAAAAAACATGGTAGGATCCTCTGTTTTTCTCAGTCTTCCCCGACATTATCAGAAAGCAGACGGAAGCAGGAAACAGGGCGCTTGGAAACAGGCGCCCTGTTTTCGGATGTGACAGCATAAGCGATGTTTACAGCAATCCGTGTTTTTGCTATCATGAAAAGCAGATCAAAAATATGGAGCTTTCTTATGAAACTGATATTTGCATCGGATTCCTTTAAGGGAACTTTGACAAGTAAAAAGACTGCGGAACTGCTGACGAAAGCGGCGAAAGAAGTATTTTGTGAATGTGAAACGATACCGGTACTTTTGGCAGATGGCGGAGAAGGCACCCTGGATGCACTTTTATACGCCGGGAAGGGCAAGAAGATCCCGGTAACGGTTCACGATCCGTTACTGCGGGAAGTGACGGCATATTACGGTGCCTTCGGAGACGAAGCGGTGATCGAGATGGCACAGGCCAGCGGACTGACACTGCTGAAACCGGACGAGAGAGATCCTCTTTACGCAAGCAGTATCGGTACCGGTGAAATGATACGCGCTGCATTGCTGGATGGCTACCGAAAGATCACGGTAGCGATCGGCGGATCGGCGACGAACGACGGCGGTATGGGAGCAGCAGGCGCACTGGGGATCCGTTTTTTGGATCAGAACGGTAATGTGCTGGAGGGACGCGGTATCGATCTGGAAAAGATCCGGGAGATCGATCTGAGCGAGTTACTTCCGGAAGTCAAGGAAGCGCAGATCCGTGTGATGTGCGATGTGAAAAATCCTTTATGCGAACCGAATGGTGCCACATACACTTACGGGCCGCAGAAGGGAGCGACGGAAGAAGGGCTTGTGGTATTAGAGCGCGGTATGCAAAATTACCGGCAGGTGCTGCTTCAGCAAACAGGGATCGATGCGGATACGATCGAGGGAGCAGGTGCAGCCGGAGGTATCGGAGCTATGCTCAAACTCCTTCTTGGAGCCACATTACAATCCGGGATCGAAACGGTATTGGATCTGGTAAACTTTGATCAACTGATACAGGGAGCTGATTATATCATCACCGGAGAGGGACGGCTGGACGGACAGAGCAGCATCGGCAAAGCGGTACAGGGCGTCGGACAGCGGGCACTGCAGGCAGGGATTCCATGTATTGCATTATGCGGGAGTACCGGGGATGGCTTTGAGCAGATCCAACAATACGGTATCACGGAGATAGTAACGCTGGTCGGAGAAGGGATTTCTTCCGAGTATGCGATGGAACATGCGGAAGAAGTGTACTATCAAAGAGCTTTGGAGATGTTTCGGAAGATCCGAATTCATAGGGATCAATTATAGTTAAAAGAGAGGATTAGATGATGTTATACGAGTTGGTATTAAAGAATCGTTCTTATCGCAGATTTTACGAGAGTG
>CAMJAP010000143.1 GCA_946403625.1 uncultured Lachnospiraceae bacterium | reverse complement strand
TCGGATACCGGCGCGATCTACTATACCGAAGATCATTACGAGACATTTACACAATTGTATTAAACAAAAAAGGGGACGGTTCTTTAGGAGCCGTCCCCTTTTTTTTACATGATCTGATATCTTATAATGATCAGGACCACCATAAGGGAGAACAGGATGACGATCGCCCAAAGGAGTCCGTATTTGCGAAACGGATTGGATGATGGGACGGCGTGGTAACATACTTCCCAGGGTTTCTGCGGATTGACATAGAGCAGCCGTTCCATTCCGAAGCGCGTGTCACCGACATTTGCCCAGTAATCATCCCCGTTTCGATAGATCTCTTTGATCTCTTCCGTTTCGGATACCGGAATGACACTGTCCTGATCTACAACAGTGGTCTTCTTCCCGATACCATACTCCCATACCGGAAAATACTGTTTCCCTTTTAAGGTTTTTCTCTCAAACACACCGATGCAGGTAGCGGTAATCGGTAAAGAGCAGCGTTTTTTCCGCAAACGGTCTTCCACATTCAGGCTGAGTGCCATAATGAGTACTTTAAGAACAAATACCACCATGAAAAATATCAGATTTACGGTAAGCCTGGTTTCAAACCGGATCGGACCAAAATAGTTTGTGTGTTTCAAAAAAGTCATATATGCCAGAAAACCAAACAATAAACATCCGAAAAAGATATTGGCGATGGCATCGTTTTTCTGATCCGGTATCCGTTCGGAAGCTTTGAGGATCACGATCCCTCCCAAAAGAAAGGAAAGTCCGAAAACCAGCATACAAAGGGACGGAACAAGCGGGATCAGCGCAAACCCTAATACGATCCCGCTGAAAATGATCGCATAAGACACATGCCATTTCCGGACCGGAACACATAGGGTGCTGCGGTCGATCAGATGCTTTTCCAGGTTAAAATGTTTTTGCTGCGCCTGCTGTAATGTCATAAAAAGGTTTCTCCATATCGGTGAACGGTTCATAGATTTATTATAAATTATCCCATAGGAGAATGCCACCATCTGCGCGTGGCAAAAATGATCAAATTCAAAAAAATATCATTCTTTTCGGGGGCTTTCTATGGTAAAATATTAGCAGTAGTGACTTTCCTTAAAGGAGACGGATTCTATGGTAGTACGCCGTGCGGAAGAAAAGGATATCCCGCGGATCTTAGAGCTGCTGGTGCAGGTGGATATGGTGCACCATAACGGGCGGCCGGATCTGTTTAAGGGGCCGGCGACAAAGTACAACGAAGCGCAGTTAAAAGCGATCCTCTCGGACGATACCAAACCGGTCTTTGTCTGTACGGACGAGGACGGACGGGTGATGGGGCACGCGTTCTGTGTGCATCAGCAGGTGGTCGGGGATTCGGTGCTGACGGACATCCGCACACTGTACATCGACGACATCTGCGTGGACGAGCAGGCGAGGGGTCGCCACGTGGGCTCGGCGCTCTACGATGCGGTGATCGCCTATGCAAGGGAACAGGGCTTCTACAATGTGACACTCAATGTCTGGACCTGCAATCCGGGAGCGATGAAGTTTTACGAGGCGATGGGGGTGCTTCCGCAAAAGATCTGTATGGAGAAGGTATTGTAGTATTCAGAACATAACGCGGATATGGGGTGACGGTTATGATCTTTACGAAGCGAAAAACGATCGGGGTTTTTATCGATAAGCAGTTCAAACCATTCGATGATGTCTTTCTGGCAGCTGTGGACCGGGAATGTCGGCGGCTGGATTATGATGTCGTGGTGTTCATCGCGGCAGGCTATTATCTCACCAAGAGCGATTACGATATACAGGAAAAGAACATCCTGCAGTTTGTTCCGTTGGATCAGCTGGATGGCGTTCTTGCGGTACCTTCAACCTATGAAAAGGGCGAGTTCCGCGATCTGTTGTATGAGATGCTGGAAAAGAGGACCAAATGCCCCAAAGTGATCATCCGAGAGGAAAATGACAGCTTTCACTGTGTTTATACGGACAATAAAGAAGCGGTGCGTGTGCTGGTCCGCCATTTGATCGAAGACCATGGACTGAAGAGGATCTGCTGTCAGGTCGGGGATTTTGACAATCCGGAAGTGCATGAACGTCTGGCGGCGGTACAGGAGGAAATGGCAGCCCATAACCTTCCCTTCAGCGACAAAGATACCTGCCTCGGCAATATGTGGACGAACTGCGGTGATATTGCCTACGACGCGTTTTTCTCCGATCCGGAGGATGTGCCGCAGGCGGTGGTTTGTACCAATGACTATATGGCCATGGGTCTGATGCGTATCTTGGAGCAAAAGGGATACCGGGTGCCGGAAGATGTGATCGTGACCGGTTTTGACAATGTAACCGAGTGGTGCATCGATGTACCGGGACTCACCACGATCAAGCCGGATTTTGACGGTATGGTGACGCAGTCGATGGCGCTGTTGGACCGGCTCATAAAAGGTACCGAAACACCCCAAAAGCCGGTAAAGATCGGTCTGAAAGGAGAAATGATCCTGCGCGAGAGCTGTGGCTGCGGCAAGCGGGATAACGATTTCTTCAAAAAACTGACGGAAAAATCCATGGCACTTCTGGAAGAAGCCAATGACCAGGATGCCACCATGAACAATATGAGCATCGATCTGGGTGCCTGCAACGAGATGAATGAATTGCATGAAGTGCTGATCAGCAAACGGGCGATCAGTCCCATCGTGCGGGATCAATACATCTGTCTCTTCGGTACACCGGAGAAACTGATGGATGAAAACAGTTCCAAGGCATGCGTGGTGCATGCGATCCGCGATCATAAAGATGCGGGTATGCCGATGGTCACCTTTGACCGCGATCATCTCCTGCCGCTGATGGCAGAGCGGGAAGAGGAAGCACAGCTCTTTTATCTGAAGCTGCTGCATCAGAACCGGCACAACTTCGGCTACAGCATGATCCATTACGATGCCGGTCAGGTGCCGTCGAGGTGCTTTGTACAGGCGAATGTTCTATTGTGTATCGCCTTTGAAAATATCTATCGCAGAAATGAGTTGCTGGCACTGTATGAGGAACGCAGACTATCCAGCATCACCGATCTGCTGACGGGATTGTTAAACCGCCGCGGTCTGCTGGAACAGGTTGAGCCGCAGTGGCATTCCATGATCGGTAAACAGGTCGCTTTTATCTGCATCGATCTGGATAAGTTAAAGACGATCAACGATACCTACGGGCATATCGCCGGTGACTATGCGATCAGCCTGGTGGGCAGTGCGATCCGCAATACGATCCCGTATGCGGCAGCAGGTTCCCGTGTGGGCGGCGATGAATTTCTGGTATTTTTGCCGGAGGGCGGAGACGGCAAAGCAGAAGCCTATGTAAAGGCGTTCAAAAAGGAACTTTTAGAACTGAACAAAAAGGATGGCCGCGAGTTTACGGTATCCGCCAGTGCGGGATTTGCCGTCACCGAACTCAACGGCAAGATCACCATCGAAGAATGTATTCAGGCAGGTGACAAGGAACTGTATAAGATCAAAGAAGCAAGAAACAAATAAAGGCGGAAATGCTTATGGCAGAAAACAAAAACAGAGAAGCAGATCAGCACATCCCGGATTGTAATTATCATGCAGAAAATGTTTATATGCAGATGGCGATTCAGGAAGCCCGAAGCGGCATCTATAAAGGTCACGGAGGACCGTTTGGAAGCGTGATCGTAAAGAACGGCAGGATCTTAGCTCGCGGTCACAATATGGTTTTGGCGAATAATGATTCCACGGCGCATGGCGAGATCAGCGCGATCCGCAAAGCTGAGAGCGAGCTGGGGATCTTTAGTTTGAGCGGCTGTGAATTGTACACGACCGGGGAACCCTGCCCGATGTGTCTGGCAGCGTGTATGTGGGCCAATATCGAAAAAGTCTATTACGGCTGCACCATCGAGGACAATGCAGCGATTGGATTTCGTGACAAACTGTTTGATGATAAATTCGGCGGCAGGGAAGGTTTTGGCGAGTATCTGACCGAATTGGATCGTGATGCATGTCTGAAATTGTTTGAAGAGTACAATTCGCTGGAAGCACAGAAATACTAGGATGATTGCTTACAAAGGGGATGATATATTATGATCTACTATTTTCATGCGATAGTGGTTTTATCCGTGATCTTGTCTTCCATATTTGTTCTTCGCTGGGAACGTGGCATTTCGGTTCATTTTGCCATGATCTTTTTGTTCATACCGGTCATCAATCTCGGTTACCTCAAGGTTGCGACGGCACAGAATGTGTCGGAAGCGCTGCTTGCAAACACCATTGAATATTTCGACGGATGCTTTCTGGAACTCTTCTTTTTTTTATATGTCATGAACTTCTGCAAATTGAAGATGCCCAAAATATGTACGGCGATCCTGCTTACGATCGGTACGGTCATTTTATTCTTTTCCATGAATACTGCCAAAACCGGTCTGCTTTACAAGAGCGTTGAGTTAAAATCGTTGGACGGCGTATCTTATCTGGCCAAAGAATACGGACCGGTGCACACGGTGTATTATATCATCATCGGTATGTATCTCATCATCAATCTGTCGATGATCCTGTACAGTCTTACCAGAACCTATATTTCAAAGACCAATTCCGTACTGCTGATGATCGTATATCTAGTCATCATCTTTTCGTTTGTGTTCGGCAAGGTTTTCCATCCGGCTCTGGAGCTTCTTCCGGCTTCTTATACTTTTGCGCAGATCATGTTCCTGATCATCATGCGAAGGATCACCCTGTATGATATTTCCGAATCTTCGGTTTACAATCTGGCGGAAAACGGCAGTATCGGATTTGCGTCCTTTGATCTGAAACTGCATTATCTCGGGTGTACGGACCCGGCACTGGAATGTCTCCCGGAACTGGAAGCACTCTATGTGGATCAGACCCTTACCGGAGAAAATCCCGTATTTGCGGATATCATGAACTGCATCCGGCATCTGGACGAGAAACGGGATGATGCATTTTTCTATGTGACGCAAAATGATATCGGCTATAAGGTAACGGCCGAGTATCTGTATGTCGGAAAAAAGATCAAAGGCTATCAGCTGCGAACGGAAGACAATACGCCGGAGACGAGACGTCTGGAAGCCATGAAACTGAAAGAGCGGCAGCAGGAAATGGAAGCGGAGATCCTGCGACTGGAAAAATCTTCTGCCGAAGCGGCCAATGAAGCAAAGAGCTCCTTCCTGGCACAGATGTCTCATGAGATCCGTACTCCGATCAATGCGATCCTGGGAATGAACGAAATGGTATTGCGGGAATGCACCCAGCCGGAGATTCAGGAATATGCCGCAAACATCCAGAGCTCCGGCAGGACATTGCTTTCGATCATCAATACGATCCTGGATTTTTCCAAGATCGAAGACGGAAAAATGGAGATCGTTCCGGTAGAATACAATACCGCAACGCTGATCAATGACCTGAAGAATACGGTAGCGGAAAGAGCCAAAGAGAAAGAACTGGAGCTGATCCTTCAGATCGATCCCGATCTGCCGGCCAAGATGAAAGGCGATGATGTTCGCATCCGACAGGTGATCTCCAACCTGCTGACCAACGCGGTTAAGTATACGGAAAAAGGCTCGGTTACGCTGTGCATTCGAAAACAAAAGACCGAAGATAATACGGTCACATTATATGTAGAAGTAACGGACACCGGCATCGGTATCAAGGAAGAGGATCTCCAGGCGATGTTTGAATCCTTTAAGCGTCTGGATCTGGTGCATAACCGTTCGATCGAAGGTACCGGCCTGGGAATGTCGATCGTCACCGGTCTGCTGGAAAAAATGCAGAGCCATCTGGATGTGCGGAGTGTATACGGTGAGGGATCCACGTTTTCGTTTGAACTGTGCCAGGAGGTCGTGGACGCGCAGCCGATGGGGGATTACAACAAGGTCGTACAGGCGGTTTCCGAAAATCTGGAAGATCTGCTCTACGCGCCCGATGCACGCGTTCTGGTGGTGGACGACAACGGAATGAACCTGAAGGTGGCTTCCAAATTGCTGGGGATCTTCGGGATCACGGCCGATCTGTGTTCCTCCGGCAAGGAGTGCTTAAAGAAGTTGCAGCAGCAGCAATATGATATCCTCTTTTTGGACCATATGATGCCGGAAATGAACGGTTTTGAAACGCTCGAAGCAATCCACGAGCAGAAGCTGATACCGGATACGACGGATGTGGTCGCACTTACGGCCAATGCCATCGCAGGTGTCCGGGAGATGTATCTGTCCAAGGGATTTGATGATTATCTGTCCAAGCCGATCGAAAGCCGGGAACTGTATCACATCCTGGATAAGCACCTGCCGGAAGAAAAGAAGAAAACACCCGAACCGACGGAAGATCATCCGAAGAAAAAAGAGATCACCGGTAAGGATTCGGATATCGTCCTTACAACCGAACCGGAGGAAGAGGGAGGCGATCGGCTGACCAATGCGGAACG
>CAMJAP010000142.1 GCA_946403625.1 uncultured Lachnospiraceae bacterium | reverse complement strand
GTGCCTTCCCCTCGCTTGCGGGGGGAAGGTGGCCGAAGGCCGGATGAGGGGATTCCTTACGATGTAGCGGGTATCAATAACCTAAATAATTCAAGAGGTAACAATGATCATAATACAATACGACCGGGAAGGACTGGAATACGACAGCTACGCGATGATCACCTCCTTCTTCCCGAATGTGGAAACCAAGCAGATGCTGCTGACCGATGCAAGTGAAGCGCTGCCTGCCGATGCCATCCGTATCTCGTTCGATCCGGAGACGCGTGCCGGGAGCGTTTTTTTTGCGAAGGGTGAGACGCTGCCCAAAGAGGCACAGTATTATTTTGAAAAAGAAGCCGGCATCACGGAGCAGGAACTGAAACACGCATGGAAAATCTTTTTCTATGATACCATGTCGGAATACAGCGGTAAAACTTTGCCATGGGGAGCGCTGACCGGCGTGCGTCCGACCAAGCTGATCATGTCCGTGGCGAAGGAGATGGCGCAGGGCGATATCCTCTCGGCAGAGGAAGAACAGGAAGCGGTGGTCAAACGGATGATCGCTGACTATCGTGTATCCCGGGAAAAGGCATCGCTGGGCTATCGCATTGCCATTCTGGAAGACAGCATCTTAGAGCCGTTCCGTTACGATGCCAAGCGCGGGGAAGGCTACAGCGTCTATATCGGCATTCCGTTCTGCCCGTCCAGATGTTTGTATTGTTCGTTTCTGGCATACGCGATCGGATCGTTCCAAAAGAAGGTCGCCGATTATCTGGCGTGTGTGGAAGAGGAACTGAAGGCTTGTACGCAGATCATGGCCGGCAAGCGACTGGATACGGTCTATATCGGTGGTGGTACGCCGACGGCACTTTCGGCAGAGGAACTGCAGGTGCTGCTGGATGCGGTGGAAAAATATCTTCCGATGGAGCAGGTGCAGGAATATACGGTGGAAGCAGGGCGCCCGGACAGCATCACGGCAGACAAGCTGCGAGTGATGAAGGCGCATCAGGTGAGCCGTATCTCCGTCAATCCGCAGACCTTTAAGCAGGAGACGCTGGATCTGATCGGACGCAGGCATACGGTGGAGGAACTGAAGGAAGCCTTTGCGCTGGCCAGAGCCGAGGGCTTTGACAATATCAATATGGATCTGATCCTGGGATTGCCGGGAGAGACATTGGCGGATGTGGAGCATACCTATGAAGAGGTGGTGAAGCTGCAGCCGGACAGCCTGACGGTGCATTCCCTTGCCATCAAGAGGGCGTCCAAGATGCGTGACTGGGTGCAGGAGCATGGGCAGATCAGCGGGATGGATTATGAGCGGGCGATGGAGGCAGGACAGGCAGCCGCGGCACAGATGGAGATGCAGCCGTATTACCTGTACCGCCAGAAAAATATGGCAGGCTCGCTGGAAAACACCGGTTTTGCCCGCGAAGGCAAGTACGGCCTGTATAATATAGCGATCATGGAGGAGATCCAATCGATCTACGCGATCGGCGCCGGAACGGTGAGCAAAAAAGTGTACACTGATGGCTCCGGAAGGATCGAGAGATGTGACACGCACAAGGATCTGAGCCTGTATTTATCGGATATCGAGGCGATGATCGAGCGGAAGAGAAAGTTGTTTGGAAATTAAAATATAAATAATAACGCTGGAGGGTAATGAAATGGCAGAATGTGTAAAGTGCAAAAAGGCTGATGTGGAGAATATCTATCGGTTTGCGATCGTAGATGTGCAGACGACTTCTTCGACACAGAACTATGTGGTAGCCAAGAAAACCACGACCACGGTATATGAAAAACTGGCAAGCTTTGGCAGAACCTGTGTCTGCGATGAGTGTATCAAGAAAGAACGCAGAAATTATGCGCTCAAATGCACTGGTTTTGTTGCATTCTTTCTCTTGTGTATGATGGGAGTGGCAGCAATGAAGGCAGGAGAGATCGGCCTTTGGGTTGTGTATATTTTGGTTGGCGGTACTTTGATCGGAGGTGTTTGCGCATTTTGCATTGCGCGCGGCCGACAGGATGCATTTTTCGCTGCGGATATCCGGGCGCGTATCCTGGCAAACGGAGGCGCAGTCAGATATAAATTTGTTCCCGTAAATGCGAGCCTGTACTGTGCGAAAGGCAAGACCGAACCGGACATAAAGACCTTTAAGGAAAGAGGCGGTTTAAGAACAGGGGTTGCGGATTCTTTGTTTGAAAAGTTCGTCCTTCCGGGGAACGGTGATGAACAGATCGACGCGATCATGGATTCTCAAAAATAAAAAATTGCAATGACAACATCAGAAAGCATCGGCCAAAACGCCGGTGCTTTTTTTGACGTTCAGGGTTTTTTTATGGAAGCAAGGCGGAACAAAAGTTCGATTTTGCTACGGGATTTATTGGACAGCCCGAGATTTACAATATACCCATAGAAAGGTCGTTTCCCGGGAGACCGGTCAAAAAACATTTTTTGCTATAGTTGTATTATCACACAAACAGCATAGCAAAACTTATGGAAAAGGTGAGTTATATTTGACAGGAGGTGGCCGTTATGACAGTACAGGAAGCACAGAAGATAGGCGATGAATACGAGAATAAGTCAGTGCATACGGAAGAGGATGAGTTCCTTTTTACCGAAGCATTACAGTTTCTGATCGCGGAGAATCACGATCCGCGGGATATGATGTGGCTGGGCGGACATTATTACGGGCAGAAGCGGTTCGATCTGGCGCTGAAGTATTACGAGATGGCGAAGGGCTATGATCTGGACGAGGCGTATGAGTGCCTGGGCTACATCTGGTACTACGGGCGTACCGGGGAGAAAGATTACAGGAAAGCGTATGAATGCTTCTCGCACCTGATGGAAAAGGGTAATCCGGTAGCGGCCTACAAGATCGCGGATATGTATAAGAACGGCTACTATGTGGAAAAGAACTATGCAAAATATGTAGAGATCATCGAGGATCTGTATGACAACAAGGTGACTACCTTCCGGAGCCTGGAGGATCCGTTCCCGGAGATCTCTGTAAGATTGGCGGGGATCCGTAAGGAGCAGGGAGATGTGGATTCGGCAGTCGCGCTGTATGTGTATGCCAAGGATTATCTGGCACAGCGCATTTCCTACAATCCTTTCTTCGGAAACTTAAATGTTATGAAATGGCTGATCGACGGCCTGTACGAACTGGTGGAGTTTGATGAGGAGGATTTCGATTTCTACGATCTGTACTACCTGCTGAAAAGCCCACATACGATCCGCTTCGATTATGAAGACCGGCAGTACATCATCCGAACGGAGCAGGAAGACGGAATGTGTGCGGTACAGTTTGACGGAAAATGGTTCCGTGACCGTGAGGAATTCTTCCAAAAGGCGGTGCTCGGCGACAAGAAAGCAACAGCACTGTACAAAGAATTCTACGGCTGGAAACTGCTGGAATAAAAACATCCCCCTTGAGGGGAATCAACAACGTAGAAAGGAGCTCAACATGAACGAACTAACCTATACCCCCAATATCCTCCACGACAAATATCTCGAACTGGTAAAGGAGCGCGACCGCCTGCGGAAGGAGGCCTTTTTGTGGCAGCAGGAATATATCCGTGTGTTCGGGGCACTGATCCTGGAGGTATTTGAAAAGAAGGTTGAGTGCATCCGCAAGAAAAAGATGATCTCCTACTGCCAGGCTGCCATCAACCGGGGAAAACCTATCGACCAGGTTGCGCTGCAGGCCTATCTGGCCAAAGAGATGAAGGTGTATCAGAAACAGCTGGAACAGATGGTGAAGGAAAATGAAAATGCGCAGAAAGCCACCGAACTGACGCAGCTGGAACTGATGAAGATCAAGCGGATCTATCACCGGATCGCCAAGCGCATCCATCCGGATATCTTCCCGTATACGCAGGAGGAGCCGGTACTGATGGAACTGTGGCTCCAAACAGTAGTCGCCTATGAATGCAATGATCTGGAGGCGCTGACGGATTGCGAGGCATTGGTGAATGAGGCGCTGGAGCAGCTGGGGAGCGGAGAGTTGAGTATCGATATCCCGGACGTCGAGGAGCGGATCAGCAGGCTGCAGATGCAGATCGTGGAGATTCGGGAGAACGATCCGTACCAGTACAGATATCTGCTGGAAGATGCGGATGCCAAAGAGGAAAAGAAGAACGCGCTGGAAGAGGAGCTGCAATCCTACAAGGCATATGATGAACAGCTGGAAGAACTGCTGGCAAGGATACTCGGAAACGGAGGTGTGATCGCATGGCAAATGAATTGACCAGGACGCAGAGCGGTGTGGTGGCGCTGGTGGATCGTCACGAGATCGGAGATGTGCTGAAACCGCT
This sequence comes from uncultured Lachnospiraceae bacterium, assembly GCA_946403625.1. Lineage (GTDB taxonomy): Bacteria > Bacillota > Clostridia > Lachnospirales > Lachnospiraceae > NK4A136. Next base: position 2,338 of record CAMJAP010000142.1, on the reverse strand, counting down.
GATCAAGGAGATCCACCTGTTTGATTCGTATATCGCCGGCACCATGCATCTGAAGGAGCCGGAGGTGCTGCAGAGCATTCGTACCGGGGATACGCTGAATCTGCAGCGGGAAGAAAACAAGTTTGACGATATGGCGATACTGATATTAAATGGGGCCGGGCAGAAACTGGGCTATGTGCCGGAGAAGGACAATGTGATCTTTGCCCGCCTGATGGACGCCGGCAAACTCCTGAAAGCTAAAGTGACGGATATCGAGATGAAAGGGAGCTTTCCTATGATCCGGATCGGGATCTGGCTGGTGGATTTCTGAGAAGTGCGTCGTTGCAGGAGCTATTTTTCTGTGTTATACTAAATGTGAGAAATGGAAGGGACTGAAAATGCCAAAGAAAGTAAAAAGAGTCAACCGCAAAGCTAAGGATTCGGTGTTTAACAACTTATTTACGATTCCAAAGTATCGATATCAGCTCTTTAAGGAACTGCATCCGGAAGCAAAGGATATCAAAGAAGCGGATATAGAGATTGTAACCCTTGAACATGTGCTTATGAATAATGAGTATAATGATCTTGGACTGCTCGCCGGAGATCGATTTCTTATCCTGGCAGAAGCACAATCGACTTGGAGTGTAAATATACTGTTACGGTTTCTAATGTATTTGGCAACAACATATAAGGACTACATTCATAAGAAACAGATCAGCCTCTATGGATCAAAAAAGGCTGAAATACCAAAGCCGGAATTATATGTGATCTATACCGGAAAAAGGGGGAAGAAGCCGGCTGAGTTGTCACTATCAAAAGAGTTTTTTGACGGAGAAGAGACGGCGGTAGAAGTAAAGGCAAAGGTTATTTATGGAGACAGTAAAAAGAAGGATCTGATCAGTCAATATATTGAGTATTGCAAAGTGCTTGATCTGCAGGTGAAAAAATATGGCAGGGATAAGAAGGCTGTTGAGGAAACTATCAGGATCTGTTCAAATAAGGACATATTGAAGGAGTATTTGGAAGCGCACAGGAAGGAGGTCGTAGATATTATGACACAGCTATATGATAGAGAATATGAACTCGGATTATATGTGGCAGAGGCGTGTAAGGATGCGGCAGACAATGCAAATGTTGAGAGAATTCGGAATCTTATGAAGAATCTCAAAATGAGTGCAAAAGAAGCTATGAACGCATTGGGAATTGAGCCGAAAGATCAGAAGATTTATATGCCACTGCTGAAAAAATGATTATGTGGATATGATGAAAGCCGGGGATTGTTCCTCGGCTTTCTGTTATGTAATACGTGCAACGATCAGTGAAGCACGCCAGGGGCTTGGGAATCTTGACACCCTACAATGTAGGGTATAAAATGTTTCCGTTGACTAACAGAGGAAAAAGTCATAGCGTTCGGGTTTGCTATACTGATTTTGAAGAATATGAGGTTATTTATCTGATCACGGCATTTACCAAAAATGAGCAAGATAATCTATCAGATAATGAAAAGAAAGTATTAAAGAAATTAGTTAAATCACTAAAAGAAGAAGCGGGAGCGAATCGGAAAGGAGAAAGGCGATGACATCTTTATTTGAGGATTTGCAAGAAGGATTGAATCAGGCGATTGCTTATGAAAAGGGAAAAGGATCGGCAAAAGTAAAAACGCTGATAATTCTTCCGGTAAAGAAGTATACCAATGTGGAGATCCGGTCAATCCGAAATAAATCCGGAATGACGCAGGCTGCCTTGGCAAACTATTTGGGAGTATCAAAAAAGACGGTCGAAGCCTGGGAAACGGGAAGAACGCATCCGACCGGTCCGGCCTATCGGCTGTTAGAGATTTTGGAACAGGGAAAAGAAGATGAATTATCTTTTGTAAATGTTGAGTAATATTGAACTAAAGTTGCCATTGGAATTGCCTCGATGGAGATTTTTTGTCGTGCGCAGACGATGAAAAAAGCCGAAATCATCGTGTGCGGACGATGAAATTCGTTGACATTATCGTGCGCAGAAGATATCTGTTCAAAATGATCATACGGTGGTATAATACATATGAGTGTGATTTGATAAAACTCATTATAGGCGTCTTCTGCATGATCTGCCTTGACGCCGGTGGCTTGACGGCCATTTAATGAGGCGGATCGCCGTAATGTTACATCACCTGTCCAGTGGATCACGGTGCTCTCTCATAGGTGTGCGAGATAACAGTGGGAGACCTTTTATTAGATATACTAATATTAACCCTGAATGAGCAAAATGACAGATTGCTTGTTCAGGTTTTTTTTGTGGAAGTAAGGTGGAACGAAGGTTCGATTTTGCTACGGGATTTATTGGACAGCCCGAGATTTACAATATACCCATA
>CAMJAP010000141.1 GCA_946403625.1 uncultured Lachnospiraceae bacterium | reverse complement strand
CTACGGAACCACGGGAACCTACCAGATAGCCGTCCTCCACGGACTTCCACACCAGCTTCTGCGCGATAATATACATTACGGCGAAACCGTTACCGATGATGGATTTCAGTTCCTTCTCCAGACGGTCTTCTACGATCTGCGGCAGCGGATCTCCGTACAGTTCGTGCGCACGGTTGTAACAGATCGTACGCAGCGTCTTATCCGAATTTTCAATGACCGGTGGACACTTATCCGGTCGTACCGGCGTGATGAAATCGCACATATCCGCGATCATATTGGTATTGCGAACTACCACTTCATCGGCCTTGTCCGAACCGAGATAGGAAAACTCGTTTAACATTTCCTCCGTGGTATGGAAATACATGGTCGCCGCTTCGTTATAGACACGGTCGGTCTTGCGTCCCGCCAGAATGATCGTACGGTATACCGCATCCTCCGGATTTAAATAGTGCACATCGCCCGTTGCACATACCGGCTTGCCATGCAGATCACCGAGTGCCACGATGCGCTTATTTACATTGATCAGATCTTCCTCGCTCTTGATCGTCGGAAGCTTGGAGCGTTCGATCTGCCACAGGTTATTTCCGACCGGCTGGATCTCCAGATAATCATAGAATTCCACGATCCTGGAAATCTCTTCTTCCGTGCGCTCGTTGACCAGCGCATCATAAAGCTCGCCGTTGGCACAGCCCGAGCCGTAGATCAGTCCCTCACGATACTCCATCAGCTTGCTCTTCGGTATCTTCGGAAAACGCCCGAAATACTGCAGATGCGCCAACGAAACCAGACGGTACAGGTTGCGCCGTCCCACCTCGTTCTTTGCCAGGATCACCATATGATGCGGGTACAGATCCGCGATCTTATCCGGGGTCAGTTCTCCGATCTCATTGAGCTGTGCCAGCGTCTCGATCTTGCGCTCCCGCAGCATTGCCACAAACTTCACAAAGATCAGTGCCGTTGCCTCGGCATCATCCACCGCACGGTGATGATGGAAGGCCGGAATATTGAGTTCCTTTGCCAGATGATCCAGAGTATATTTACCCATCTTCTTCATCAGAAGACGCGCCAGTTCAATGGTATCCGTATGGGTAAAGTCATAGGTATAGTCCAGCTGCTCGGAATAATAACGGATAAAGGAGGTATCGAACTTCGCGTTATGCGCTACCAATACGCAGCCCTTACAAAACTCCAGGAATTTCGGCAGGATCACGGTAATGTCCTCTTTATCCTGCACCATGGAATCCGAGATACTGGTCAGTTTTTCGATCTCCAGCGGGATGGGCTCATGCGGATTGATCAGTTCCGAGAAGCGTTCCACGATCTCGCCGTCCACCACCTTCACCGCACCGATCTCGATGATCTTGTTCATCTTCGGCACGAAACCGGTGGTCTCGATATCGAATACCACATAGGCATCCGACAGGCTCTGGCCCTTCTCGTTGACCACGATCTTTTTCGTATCATCCACCATATAAGCTTCCAGACCGTAGATCACTTTGAACGGATCCTTTTTTTCCAGGGCATGGAATGCCACCGGGAAGCCCTGCACATCGCCATGATCGGTCAGTGCTACCGCCGTATGTCCGAATTTCTTTGCACACTTAACGATATCGTTGGCTTCCACGCAAGCGTCCATATCGCTCATCTTGGTATGGCAATGCAGTTCCACACGCTTGCGTACCGCAAAATCTTCACGCTCTTCTTTGAAACTCTTGATCTTTTTCAGACCGTAGAGGTTCATCAGTTCCAGTTCTTTATCGAAGGTATCGTTCTTCGGCATACCTTTGGCCAGCACAAAATCGCCCTTCTTGATCTGCGGGCGCATTTCATCGGCCAGTTCCTCCGGCAGAAAGATCTTGATACGCATGGAATCGGTATAATCCGAGATCGTATATTTCAGCAGATGATTGCCGGTCTTGAAGGTTACTTCATCGAATGCCAGCACCTCACCATGGATGATCACGGAACCTACTTCGTCCACGATTGTCTCGATCGGTTCCGCCGTACCGTCAAAGTCACGGCCGTAGATCACATCCGGATTATCCGACATCTTGAGCTTATCACGACTGCCAAACGCACCGCCGCCGCTCTTCTTGCCTTTGCCTTCTTTGAAATCCTTATTTCCGAAGTCTTTCTTTTCGAAGCTCTTGCCGCCTTCTTTTGCAGCCGGCTTCGCTGCTTCCTTCTTCTCCGGCGCTTTCTCTGCCGGTTTGGCTGTCTGCTCTTTTGCGGGTGCGTTATCTTCCGGTCCCTCACCCAGCATAGCATCTTCCTTCGGCACCTCTACGGACGGCAATGCCTCGTATTCCTTTGCGATCGCCGCCAGGCGGATCTCCGCCCGTTGTTCCATCTCTTTCCGGTAGGTGCTCTCCTCTGCCTCGGTATACTCCACCACCGTCGTCAATGGCAGGTGAAAACGCTCCTGAAACACCTTATCAAATGCCGAGCGGATCTGTGCTTCTTTTTGTCTCGCCAAAAAGCTGTCCGGCAGGGTCAGCACGAGCTTATCGTCCCGCAGTTCCGGCGTGAGTTTGCGCAGCACGGAATGCATCAGACGGTCGCAATGCTCCAGCTCCATCAGCAGGCTGTCATAGTAATGCCCGACGATATAGGAGGTATCATACTGCTCCGACAGATGAAAATCTTCCACGATCTGAACAGACAATCCGCGCTGGGAAAACATCTGCGCGTCCATCTCCTGTTCCATGGCGTAGATGTGATCCTTGGTGATCATCTTATCATAGGAAATATAGATTTTTACGAGGTTTAAGCTCTTCTTGAGCATCACCCGTTCGACAATAACATCCTCAAAGAAATCCATCAGATCTTTGCGGATCGGTGCATCGCCGAATGTTTCACGAAATGTCTGTCCCATATTTAAAACCTATTACACATTTATCCCTGCCAGTTTCGAATCTCATACTCCAGCGCTGCCAGAAGTTCCGACTCCGGCATCTTGCGCACGATCTCGCCCTTCTTGATCAGAAGGCCTTCTCCGTTACCGCCGGCAATACCGATGTCGGCTTCCTTTGCCTCTCCCGGTCCGTTCACGGCACAGCCCATCACGGCTACCTTGATATCCAGCGGCTTTTCCGTTTTGATCGTCCGCACCATTTCTTCCACCTGATTGGCCAGTCCGATCAGATCGATCTTGGTACGTCCGCATGTCGGGCAGCTGACCACTTCGATGCCGCCGCTGCGCAACCCCAGAGATCGGAGGATCAGTCTTGCAGAGCGGATCTCTTCTCGCGGATCGCCGGTTAAGGATACACGGATCGTATCGCCGATACCCTCATTTAAAATGATGCCCAGACCTACGGAAGACTTGATATTACCACTGATCAGTGTACCTGCCTCGGTGATTCCCACATGCAACGGATACGGTGTCTTTCCGGCCAGCAGTTCATGTGCCTTGATGCACATCCGCACGTTAGAGGACTTGATACTGATCACGATATTGTCGTAATCCGCATTCTCGATCATACGCACCTTATCGATGGCGCTCTCTACCAGTCCTTCCGCCGTTACGCCATGATATTTATCCACCAGTGCCGCTTCCAGCGATCCGGAGTTTACACCCACGCGGATCGGAATACTGCGCTCTTTTGCCTTTTCCACGACAGCACGCAGTTTTTCCTCGCCTCCGATATTTCCGGGGTTGATACGGATCTTATCGGCACCGTTTTCGATTGCCGCAATGGCACAGCGATAATTGAAATGGATATCCGCCACCACCGGGATATGTACACGTTTTTTGATCTGTCCGAGCGCTTCTGCCGCCGCTTCCGTCGGCACGGTACAACGGATGATCTCGCAGCCCTCCTCCTCCAATTCGAGGATCTGTTTTACGGTCGCTTCCACATCTTCCGTCGGTGTATTGGTCATTGACTGCATCAGGATCGGATTGCCTCCGCCGATCACCCTGTCACCGATCTGTATCACTTTTGTCTCGTCACGAAATGCCATATTGCGCCTCCTGCATCTGTTCGTTAGGTTCATTCATTCTGATTCACAAACGCGATTATCTGTCGCTTTCAGACATCCCCGCGTTTGCCCGTTATACGGTTTTACACCCCGATAAAGTTTTATGCTATCGAATATACATTACCGTATTAATATTATGTCAAGTAAACTTTGCCAAGCTTTTCTATTATAGCATATCTGTCTCGTTCATAGAGTATCCCGGCCATCCAAAAATCAGCGAAAAAGGGCTGAAAATTTCGTACAAAATTCCATCTTGCCAACCCAGGATGTTTTCGCAGTTGCTGTTATAACCCCCACATCTCCTTCGATGTGTAGGTTACATTCCATTCTCTTGCGATCACAAAGCGTTCCTTCGGTCCCAAAACCGTTCGCAAAATATGCCAGATCAGAAGCAATATCGTGATTCCGCCACATACACATTCGCCCCATTCTGCCGGCATCTCCCGATAGCGAAGCCACACCAGAACCGATGCAACGAACACATCGATCAGCAAGACCGTTTGATAGGCAAAATTCTCCACCCCAGATAACAAATGCTTCTTCCGCTTCTGTATCTTTTCGATTTCCTGTAACAATCGCCCTGCATCCTGCGGCCGCATTTCCGGTGCCGGATGAAGCGCCTTTCGTAAAAAATCCCTGCTCTCGTCGGACACTCCCTCGGGACACTCTTCCGGAATGGGCGGATGAAATGGCGGCAATGTCGGATCGATCCCTGTCAGAAGATACGCATAGACAGCCCCCAGCGCATACACATCCGACTCCGTCCCGGATCTGCCCCGGTTCATCTGCTCGGGAGACGCATACCCCGGCGTACCACACAGGTCTTTATGGCGCAGGGATTCGATTCCGGTCAACGCCGTCCCGAAATCCAGCAGATGCAAACTGCCATCCCTGGCCATCACAAAATTCTCCGGTTTCAGATCTCTATGCGCTACAATCCCCTTCTGTGCATGCAGATAGGCAACGATCTCCGTCATCTGTTGCAATACCGCCAACGCCTCATCTTCCTCCATCGGAACCCTCCCTTTCAGGTACTCCTTCAGATTGGTCCCTTCCACATATTCCATCACCAAAACGGACACTTCCTCGTCCTCGATCTGATCCACCAGATACGGAATCCGCCGATCCGTCAGTTCTTTCATAACCGCCGCTTCCTGCCTTAGCCTCGCCCGTTCTGCTCCATAGGCATACTTCAGCGCATACTTCCGATGCAGCACCTCATGCTGCGCCAGATACACCGTTCCCTGTCCGCCCTTTCCCAAAACACCGAGAATACGGTAACCGCAGATATTTTTTTGTTTCATAACTTTTTCCTTTCGCCAACCTCCGTTTTAAATACTACAGCGCAGATACACGGCCGACATATTGTCGCTTTCGCCGCGTCTGGCTGCGACCTTTGCCAGATCACTCAACGCTTTTTCTGCCTGCGTCCGGTTGGTAACCCGCTCCCTGCTCAATGCGTGATACAGATCCTGCTCCTTTATGAAACGCTGTAGCCCGTCGCTGGTCAGCAAGAAATCACCTTTTTTGATCCACCGCCCGCGTTTTTCCTGCGGTTTATAATATCGTCCGATCCCGATACACTTTACCAAACCGCCCTTTTGCGTGTGTGAGAAAGTAATACGCCTTGCCCGCCTTTCCAAACGATAAGCGGAGGAATCCCCCAAATGAAACAATTGCCAGCAGCGACCTACCAGCAACAGTAAAGTGAATGTCGTTCCGCAGTGCAATCCTCTTTGCTCGCCGTATTCCCGCAAGTCCTCATGGATGCGAAACAGACATCGCTGCAATGATTTGGAAACCTTCCCGGCACGATAACCGCCTTTCAGCACATTCGGAAGCACATCATAAAACCACACGCCGATCCGCTCTGCCACATAACCGCTGGCGATCTCTCCCCGATCCATTCCTCCCATGCCGTCACACAACATTGCAAGACTTACGGTTCCTTTTCTGGTCACCATTCGTTGCAAAGTAATGCAGTCCTGATTCACTTTTCGCCCGCCGCACTCATGCAACACGGCAAAAAAATCTGCCATGAACAAACCTTCCTTTCTTACCGCATTTTTCAATGCAGATTATTGTATTTTCCATCACAAAAAGACAGATCAAAATTTTCAATTGTTATTTCGGAAATCAGCCACAGACGATTGTTGTCGCTGTTTGGGGTATCCCCAAAAGATAAACAGGGAACTGCCACTATTTGGTGACAGTTCCGAAAATGTTCCTCTGATACTTACTATTTCAAATCATCAGATGATTTTGCAGCAAGAGATCGCTTCAGTCTTTCATTCTCCGCAACAAGTTCCTTAATCTTGTTCTCCCAATCCCTATTCTGCTTCTCCAAATTTGCATTTTGCGTTTCGAGCTGCTTCTTCTCCATTTCAACCTGCTCTTTATCCTTTTTCAGTACCGCGAGCTGATTGGTCATATCCTCGACCATATACTTAACGGTATTCTTATCCAAAAACGCGATCATTTCCGAATACATACGGATCACCTCCCCCGGTTTTTGACGATATGCTGCAATATCGCTGTAGAACTGGTTGATCAAAGCCACAATATCCTCTGCCTGCACGGATGAAAAGAAGGTAAACCACGCATCCTGCATACTTTGGATACCTTTATTGTGCAGTTTTTCCCGGAAAGTGTCAAGAGATATATA
>CAMJAP010000140.1 GCA_946403625.1 uncultured Lachnospiraceae bacterium | reverse complement strand
CATTCCAAACGCCATTCACGATACTTTTTCTCCTCTATAAAGAAAAGGACGGCCTAAAAACGGGCCGTCTTTTTCTTTATAGAGGGCAAATCGGGCAATTAAATGCGCCTTCGGCGCGGCCCGATTTGCTGCAAAACTCGGGATTCGCAAGCTCACCCTCGCGGGACAGTGCTGCCGAAAGGGTATCGTTTGCTACTAAAGAACGCGGTCCGAAAGGACTGCGTTCTTCTTTATAGAGGTTCCTTGTTTTGCCTTCCCCCCTCTAGGGGGAGGTGTCGCGAAGCGACGGATGAGGGGCTTTACCCCATTTATTCTTTATACTAAATCCGCAATATCGTAGATCAACTGCTCCGAATCGGCCCAGCCGAGACACGGATCGGTAATGGATTTTCCGTAGATACCTTCGCCAATCTTCTGCGCGCCTTCTTTGATATAACTTTCAACCATCACACCTTTGACCAGTTTTTTGATATCCCCGTTCACGCGGCGGGAGTGCAGTACTTCCTTGACGATACGAGGCTGCTCGGCAAATTTCTTACCGGAATTGTTATGGTTGGCATCGATGATACAAGCCGGATTGACCACATGGCTGTCTGCATACAATTCCAACAGCAGTGCCAGATCTTCATAATGATAATTGGAGATCGAAGATCCGTGTTTGTTTACGGCACCGCGCAGGATCGCGTGTGCATACGGGTTGCCGTCGGTCTTTACTTCATAACCGCGATAGATAAAGGAGTGCGGTCTTTGTGCAGCATAAATGGAATTGAGCATGACCGACAGATGTCCGCTGGTGGGATTTTTCATACCGGCAGCCACATCAAAACCGCTGGTCGCCAGTCGGTGCTGCTGATCCTCTACGGAACGGGCACCGATTGCTACATAAGATAAGATATCGGATACATAATGCCAGTTTTCCGGATAGAGCATTTCGTCCGCTGCGGTCAGATGGGTTTCGGACATCACGCGCAGCTGCATCTGACGCATCGCGATCAGACCCTGCAAAAAGTCCGGAGCCTGCTCGGGATCGGGCTGTGCTACGATACCCTTATAACCGTCCCCGTTGGTACGCGGCTTGTTGGTATAGACACGAGGGATCAGCACCAGACGATCCTTTACTTTTTCGTTTACCTTTGCCAGACGGTTTGCGTAATCGCAGACCGCTTCCTCATTATCGGCAGAGCAGGGACCGATGATCACCAGGAATTTATCGCTTTTTCCGGACAATACATCAAAGATCTCCTGATCCCGTTTTTTCTTTAATTCCTGCAACTCCGCCGGTACCGGATACTGTTCCCGGATCTCGTCCGGCGTCGGCAGTTTACGAACAAATTCGAAAGCCATCGTTTACTTCCTCCCAAATACAAAATCGCTCAAAGTATAACATGAGTGTAACAAAATACGCAAGCGCTGTTTTGTGTTTTTTATCAGAGCTGAATGTAGTTGTTCGGATCAAATTCTTCTTCCGATTTGCTGATCCCGTAACGGCCGCAGGCGATAAAGTAAAGCGCTGTGGCGATGGTGCTGAACGGGCTGATGCAATAACTGATCGCCGCGGTAAGAGCAGCGCTTGCAGCGTAATATTCCGGCCCATCTGCATGCGCGGTAATGTTCGCCGTAAGCAGTGTAATATAAGGAGATACCGCAGTGCAGATGATCAACACTGAGATAAAGATCACCGAAACGGTACGACGGCGCTCTCCTTTATAATAAAGCATGGTAAGCAGACAAGTCACAAAGAGAAGCAAACGAAAAACGACAAACACTATCGATTGTAACGGAAAAACGTGAATACCCGTTGATGACGAAGCATAGAGTTGAAAAATTCCGTCCTGTCCCCGGATCAGGGAAAATACCAGCAGCAGTGCGATCGACTCCAATACCACGGCAGCGATCTGCGGGATCTTTACATTGTTTTTGATCATTTTCTGATTCCTCCGTAAAAAATTCTATGAAATGATATAACACAATCCGGCTGATGTCAATTTTTCCGTACCCCCCGGGGGTTCGTATCCGGAACAAGATACTCATATGTATGAACACTCCGGATCGGTTTTCGAAAAAAACAGTTGACGGATACGCCAAAACATTGTATAGTCATATCAATTTCATAAACAAACCATTGAAGCGGAAGAAAAAGTATCTGATCACCGTGTCAGCGAGTCCGGGGTGGTGTGAGCCGGATGGTACGATGGATGCGTGAGAACAGCAAACAGGTTCTCTTATATGGGCCGCTGAGGGCATGGGGAAAAGGAGTGATCCCGAGTATCCGTGACGTAAGGCATACGTTAGTTGCCGGGGATTTAGAGGAATCCCGCAAGCGCACGAACTCAAATTCGTGAAACAGGGTGGCACCGCGGATAAAGGATTGGATTATTCGTCCCTGACAGAAAAGTACTATTTTCTGTCAGGGATTTTTGTTTTATCAAGTCAATTTTAAAGCAGGAAACACATAAACCTTAAGGAGGAACAAAGAAATGATCAAAGAAGCAATCGTAAAGATCGTAAACAAAGGGGATTTAACTTATGATGAAGCCTATACCGTGATGAACGAGATCATGAGCGGCGAAACGACGGCAACACAGAATGCGGCATTTTTGGCAGCCTTGTCCACCAAGAGTGCCAAGGCGGAGACAACGGATGAGATCGCAGGATGCGCTGCAGCAATGCGTGATCATGCAACCAAAGTAGATACCGGAATGGATGTATTGGAGATCGTCGGAACCGGCGGCGACAATGCAGGCAGCTTCAATATCTCCACCACCACCGCGATCGTATGTGCAGCCGGCGGGATCAAGGTGGCAAAGCATGGCAATCGTGCAGCATCTTCTCTGTGCGGTACGGCAGACTGCCTGGAAGCACTGGGTGTAAACATCGACCAGAGCCCGGAGAAATGTGTGGAACTGTTAAAGGAAGCGGGAATGTGCTTCTTCTTCGCACAGAAGTATCACAGCTCTATGAAATATGTGGGACCGATCCGTAAGGAACTGGGCTTCCGTACCGTATTTAATATCTTAGGGCCGCTGACCAACCCGGCAATGCCGAAGATGCAGCTGTTGGGTGTTTACGACGAATATCTGGTAGAGCCGCTGGCACAGGTACTGGTAAGTCTTGGCGTAAAGCGCGGTATGGTGGTTTACGGAATGGATAAGCTGGATGAGATCTCCCTGTCCGCACCGACCAAGATCTGCGAGATCAAAGACGGATGGTTCAAGTCTTCCGTGATCAAGCCGGAAGATTTCGGTTTTGAGCGTTGCACCAAGGAAGATCTGAAGGGCGGCGCACCGGCAGAGAACGCACAGATCACCCGCGATATCCTGAACGGTCAGAAGGGACACAAGAGAAATGCCGTTCTGATGAATGCAGGCGCAGCGCTCTACATCGGCGGCAAAGCAGATTCCATGAAGGACGGTATCGCTCTGGCAGCGGAACTGATCGACAGCGGAAAAGCAACCGCAACTCTGGAGAAAATGATCGAAGTAAGTAACAAGTAAGGAGATCAAAATGACTATCTTAGACGAGATCGCAGCGTATACCAAAACGCGCGTAGAAGCGGCCAAACAAAGTGTTTCACAGGAAACATTGATGCAGCGGGCCTACGCAATGCCAAAAGGGGATTTCGCTTTTGAGAAAGCACTGAAGAAACCGGATCTGTCCTTTATCTGCGAATGCAAGAAGGCATCGCCGTCCAAGGGCATCATTGCCGAAGAGTTTCCGTATCTGCAGATCGCGAAGGAATACGAGCAGGCGGGAGCGGATTGCATCTCCGTACTGACCGAGCCGAAGTGGTTTCTGGGCAAAAACGAATATGTCAAAGAGATCACGGATACGGTAAAGATTCCGGTGATCCGTAAGGACTTTACCGTAGATGAATATATGGTCTATGAAGCCAAAACACTCGGTGCATCGGCGGTCCTTTTGATCGTTGCGATCCTGTCCAAAGAGCAGTTGATCAAATATCACCGGATCTGCGATGAACTGGGACTTTCCGCACTGGTGGAGACCCATGACGAAGCCGAAGTGGAAACGGCAGTATCCATCGGCGCAAGGATCATCGGAGTGAACAATCGCAATCTGAAAGATTTTTCCGTGGATACTTCTCTGGCGCTTCGTTTGCGGGAGCAGATCCCGAAGGAAGCGGTCTATGTATCTGAAAGCGGTGTAAAGACAGCAGAGGATATTCAGAGAATTCGCGAAGCCGGAGCGGATGCGGTGCTGATCGGAGAGACACTGATGCGCGCTGCGGATAAGAAACAGATGCTCGATCATCTGAAGGGAAACTGAGGAAATGGACATGGGAGTACCAAAGATCAAGTATTGCGGCCTGACCAGAGCTGAGGATATCGCAGCAGCAAACCGGCTGCAGGTCGACTATATCGGATTTGTATTTGCGAAAAAGAGCAAGCGGTATGTCACGGACGAACAGGCCAAAGCATTAAAAGCACTGTTAAAGAAAGAGATCCAAGCCGTCGGTGTGTTTGTTAATGAACCGGTCGAGCATGTGGCAGATCTTTTACGGGAAGGGATCATCGATATCGCGCAGCTGCACGGTACGGAAGAGGAAGACTATATCGCAGCGTTACGAAAGCTGACCGATCGTCCGTTGATTCAGGCGTTTCAGATCAGAAGCGAAGAGGATGTGCAACGAGCGATACAAAGCAAGGCAGATTACATCCTGCTGGATTCCGGAGCCGGTACGGGCACGGTATTTGACTGGGATCTGCTGACAAAGATCGAACGGCCGTATTTTCTGGCCGGGGGACTGCACCCGGAGAATGTGGCGGAAGCCATCGACAAACTGCATCCGTATGCAGTGGATGTCAGTTCCGGAATTGAGACGGACGGAAAAAAAGACGAGAACAAAATGGATGCTTTTTACCGGGCATCGAGAGGAGGAAGTATATGAAAGTCACACCGGGATATGAAGAAGTCAAAGAGTTGTGCAAAGGCGGGGATTATGACCTGGTTCCGATCAGCACGACACTGCTTTCGGATTTTATCACACCCATCGAAGCTATGCGGATCTTCCGCGGCGTATCCACCCATGTATTCCTGCTGGAATCGGCAAAGGCGGATGAAAACTGGGGCCGCTATACCTTTTTGGGATACGATCCCAAGATGTCAATGAGCTGTCGGGACGGTGAGATCTTATTAAACGGCGAAAAGCAGGAAACACAGCATCCGTCGGACTTTTTACGCGGGATCCTGGCAAAACACAGAAGTGCCAAGGTGGAAGGCCTGCCTTCCTTTACCGGCGGTCTGGTGGGCTATTTCTCCTTTGACTATATCAATTACAGTGAGCCGAAGACCAAGTGCAATGCCGAAGATACGGAAGAGTTTCAGGATATGGATCTGATGCTGTTTGACCGTCTGATCGCATTTGATCATGTCGGCCAGAAGATCTTCCTCATCGCCAATATCAACGTGAAGGATGGCGAAGCGGGCTATCAGAAGGGCGTGGAAGAACTGGAAAAGATGGCGCGGCTGATCAAGCATGGCACGAGAAAAAGCGAGATGCCGGGCAAGCTGACCGGCGAAGTGGAAGCGCTGTTCAGCAAGGAGCAGTATTGCGATATGGTAGAGCGCGGAAAGAAGTATATCCGCGAAGGCGATATCTTCCAGATCGTACTTTCCAACCGCCTGAGTGCGCCGTTTGAAGGCAGCCTGTTAAATATGTATCGTATGCTGCGCTGCATCAATCCGTCCCCGTATATGTTCTATTTTTCCGGAACGGATGTGGAAGTGGCAGGTGCATCTCCGGAAACACTGGTGAAGCTGGAAGACGGTGTATTGCATACCTTCCCGCTGGCGGGCACCAGACCCAGAGGCAAGACCGAAGAAGAGGATGAGGCTCTGGAAAAAGAATTGCTTGCGGACGAGAAGGAACTGGCAGAACACAATATGCTGGTGGATCTGGGCCGTAACGATCTGGGCCGGATCAGCAAGTTCGGCAGCGTAAAAGTAGAACGGCTGCACAGCATTGAGCGTTTCTCGCATGTTATGCATATCGGTTCCACCGTTCGTGGCGATATCCGTGAGGATAAGGATGCGCTGGATGCGATCGAAGCGGTACTGCCGGCAGGCACATTGTCCGGTGCACCCAAGATCCGTGCATGCCAGCTGATCGGGGAGCTGGAAAATAACAAGCGCGGTATCTACGGCGGCGCCATCGGATATATCGATTTCGGCGGCAATATGGATACCTGTATCGCGATCCGTATCGCCTACAAAAAGAACGGCAGGGTATTCGTACGCAGCGGAGCAGGCATCGTAGCCGATTCCGTACCGGAGAAGGAATACCAGGAATGCATTAACAAAGCAGGCGCATTGATGAAGGCGCTGGAGATGGCACAGGAGGTGGAAGGATGAACCTTTTGATCGACAATTATGACAGTTTTTCCTATAACCTGTATCAGCTGATCGGTGTGATCGATCCGCAGATCAAGGTGATCCGTAACGATGAACTGACCGTAGAGGAGATCCGTGCGTTAAAGCCGGAACACATCATTCTCTCTCCGGGACCGGGCCGTCCGGAAGATGCCGGCGTGATCATCGATGTAGTAAAACAACTCGGCGCAGAGGTACCGATCCTGGGTGTATGCCTCGGTCATCAGGCCATCTGTGCGACATATGGCGCTACCATCACCTATGCAAAAGAATTGATGCATGGCAAGGCGTCCGTGATCGATATTGATATCGAGACCCCGTTATTCAAAGACTGTCCGTCCGAGATCGGCGTTGCAAGATACCATTCGCTGGCGGCAGATCCGAACACTCTGCCGGATTGCCTAAAGATCACCGGACGCACCATGGACGGCGAGATCATGGCAGTGCAGCATGCGGAGTATCCGGTCTACGGCGTACAGTTCCATCCGGAATCCATCCTCACCATGTGCGGCAAGAAAATGATGGAGAACTTCCTGGGGATATAAAAAAGCGGAGGGTGGCTGTAGGAAACTTTGCGGGAGTACCTTGGCTTCCCCTCGAGGGAAATCGGCACAGTAGCCAAGGAGCCGGAACAGATAAAGCAGTTTTCGAAGCCTGCCGCAGCAGTTTGTGA
>CAMJAP010000139.1 GCA_946403625.1 uncultured Lachnospiraceae bacterium | reverse complement strand
GCAACATCGCATTTCACAGCCGCGGCTTCATCGATCGGATCAATATCGCCGGCGATGTAGATGCGCTTACCGTTGACACAGAGAATATAGCCCACCCATCCGGCGCTCTTCGGATGAAACGGTTTCAAAATGTTATACATCGGAACGGTTTCCAATTTCAATCCATCGATCTCTTGTGTTATTCCGGGAGTCACGGTAACAATGCGTGACACGGCATCCGCAACTTTTTCCGCACTCTTCCGCATTTTCTCCGGAACCACCAAAACCGTTTCTTTCGTCGCGACTTTTTCAATATCCTCCAGCGAGAAATGGTCATAGTGGTCATGCGTGATCAGAACAAACGCTGCATCCTTTAGCGGATCCTCTATCTGAAACGGATCAATATAGATTGCTCCGCACTCTGCTGTGATCCGAATACTGTTTTGTTTGAATACCTGAATATTTTCCATGCCGCGTCCCCCTTTTTACGATTGCCTGATCACCTCAATAATTTCCAGATCTGCCGGCAGCCATTTCACGCTATCCAGCTCTTCTCTTGAAAGCCATCTGGCATCCATCGCTTCCTTCAGCACCAGTTGTCCGGTTTTGATCTCTGCCCGGAAACAATCCATCGACAGGTGAAAGTTCGGATAATCATACTCCACGGTTCCGATCAGCTCTCCGACCGCGATCTCCGCGGTCAGTTCCTCTCGGATCTCCCGTTCCAGCGCCTGCTGTGGTGTTTCGCCCGACTCGATCTTTCCTCCCGGAAATTCCCACCATCCTTTATATTCCCCATAGCCGCGCGCTGTTGCAAAAACCTTTCCGTTTTCGCTGATCACAGCCGCCACTACACGAACATATTTCCGGAGTTCCCCCGCGTCGGTAACGCATACTTTCGTTCCCTCGGAGATCCCATAGCGTTCGAGATCCGCTTCGGATGCTTCTATATATCTTTCCTCTTTATCTTCCGTACATCCGGTTAGCTTCAGCAATGCCATGGGTGTGCTTCTTCCGGTTTCCTCGCATCCGTAATCCGCCTCGCAAATGCTCTGTACTGTATATGTATTCATCTTATCCTTTTTCATGATCATTTCAAAAGTTTGGAAAACTCTAATGCCTTTCCGACATCACCGTCCACCTTCAACTTACCGGTTCCGAACGCCAGCACCGGATCCAGTTTTCCGTCCAGCAGTTTATTGAAATCCGTCAGACTCATCGTAACCGCACAGTTCCGATCGTGATAATCATACGGTTCTACACTAACCTTATGATCCTTGATCTCCACATAGAAGACGCCGCTTTCTTTCCCCGTAATGTTTACCTGTACCGCAAGAAAATCCTTGTCAGACACATCCTTACCTGCTGCGATCTTCCGCACTTTTTCCACCAGTTCATCAAACTTCATCGCTGATCCCCCCCTCATATTTTTGGTTATGTTTTCGGCTTATTTCAGCCATTCAACTTACTCCGCTTCATTTTATCACGAATACTTTCGCTTCTCAACCTATGCCGTTATCCGTTCAACCATTCCTGCCAAATATACCCTGCCTGCGAAAGTCACATTCGTGCATTTTGCCGATTGACTTTGTAGAACATATGTTCTATATTCTTGGTTACATCACGAAGAAAGGAGCCTTATGGGCAGAGCCTGCTATGGAGCACAACTATATCGCAATCGACCTAAAATCTTTCTACGCCTCCGTGGAATGCGTGGAGCGCGGTCTGGATCCGCTGATCACCAACCTGGTGGTGGCAGATGATTCCCGTACAGACAAAACCATCTGCCTCGCCGTATCCCCCGGACTAAAATCCTACGGAATTTCCGGCCGCCCCCGCCTTTTTGAAGTGATACAGGCAGTCAAGGATCTGAACGCCACACGCAGAGACCGGGCCCCATACCGGCGCTTTACGGGCAAGTCTGTCTTCGTGCCGGAGCTGGAGATCAATCCCGCACTGGAACTGGACTACATCACCGCCGTACCGCGCATGCTCCTTTACATGCAATACAGCACGCGCATTTACCGGATCTACCTGCGCTATATCGCCCCGGAAGATATCCATGTCTATTCCTGCGACGAGGTGTTCATCGATGCCACACAATACACAGAACTCTACGGAAAAAGTGCGCACGACCTGGCGATCACGATGATACGGGAAGTGCTGGCCGAGACCGGGATCACTGCCACGGCAGGGATCGGCACCAATCTGTTTCTCAGCAAAGTTGCTATGGATATCGTGGCCAAGCATATCCCCGCTGATAAGGACGGAGTACGCATCGCCGATCTGAACGAACATAGCTTTCGGGAACAGCTGTGGGACCACACCCCCATCACGGACTTTTGGCGTGTAGGCGGCGGTACTGCAAGGCGTCTTTACAACATGGGCCTCACAACCATGGGGGATATCGCCCGATACTCGGAATACTGTGAGGGGCGTCTGTACAAGGCCTTCGGCATCAATGCCGAGCTTCTGATCGACCACGCCTGGGGATGGGAGCCGGTAACGATCGAGCACATCCGCCAATACCGCCCGACCACGAACAGTCTGTCCACCGGCCAAGTTTTGCAGAGACCTTACCAATACCGGGAAGCTCGCATCATCGTGATCGAGATGACCGATCTGCTTTCCCTCGATCTGGTGCGCAAAGGGCTGGTCACGGATCAACTGGTACTGACGATCGGGTATGAATGCATCAAGGATCCGGATCAATTGACAGGCTATCAGGGTGAACTCCACCTCGATTACTACGGCAGGATCACACCAAAACACGCCACCGGCACTGTGAACCTCCACCGATACACCGCCTCTACCGGGTTGCTCACCGATGCTATTGTCAGCCTCTACGAATGCATCACCGATCCCCTGCTGCAGATACGGCGTGTCAACATCTGCGCCTGCCGTGTGGTCCCGGAAGGTTCCGTCGCACCTCACCCGGAATTTGAACAGCTTGACCTCTTTACCGATTACGATGCTCTGGAGCGTGCGCGCACCGAAGAAGACGCCCGCCTGGAAAAAGAAAAAGCGCTGCAGCTCGCAACACTTCAGATCAAGGATAAATTCGGCAAAAACGCGATCCTGAAAGGGACCAACTTCCTCGAAGGCGCCATGACCCGGCAGCGAAACCAATGGATCGGCGGCCACAAGGCGTGATCGTCGTTAAAAGCAGTCTCTTATTAACGAACGGCCATTCCTTATCCAAAGTTTTCCAAACACACAAAAAAACCTTGAATCGCCGTATTATCAGCATTTCAAGGTTTTCCTGTTTTCGCAGGGGATGAAGGAGTCGAACCCTCTTCGACGGTTTTGGAGACCGATGTTAAACCGTTTAACTAATCCCCTATAAGTCCAACAAACGGTATATTATCATAAAAGGGAGCGGTTTGTCAATCAATTTTTTAATTCATTTATGCTATGCCTTTTTAACATCCGGCCTCAAACGAAACTTCTGCTTCTTGCGTGCTATAGGCAACAGATATTTCTATATCATAATATGCATCGCCATCCAAGTCGTCTGTCATATCTATATCAAGAGAAAATTCTACACCATCGTCATAAATACGCACATTGGAAATTCTCCAGTTTTCTTTTAAATATTCCAGATCAAATTCATCCTTTAATAGTTCACTGCTCTCCATTTTTTCAAAGTGCCCAGTGATTTCTTTATATATTTTTTCATAGCACCCTTCCATGATTTGATCCGATTTTTTGTAGATCTTCTCCAGAGAATCAAGAACATATTCTAAATTATCTTCGTCCACAAGAAATTCGCCCAAGTCACAAGGGGAATCACTTTTTTTACCGAAAGAATCAAAAATCCGATCAAATCCGCTTTTGATATCTTTATAATGAACATTTTCCGTGCTGGAATCTTTTACTAAGATTCCCTTTCCGAAATAAGCATTTTCAATTTCTACCTCAGATATGAATTTCTTCTTAAACTCTGCAGAATTTCGGTATTTCTCTTCCTTTTTCCACCGCTTGAGATTTTGTTTTTGTTCTTTGGTTAATGCCGGATTTTCTTTTTTGTATTGCATCCATTTCACACAGGCAATTATGACCGTGATCACCAGCCATATGATTGCAAGAACTTTATATGTGGCATCATAATCCGTTGCGATCCACACTACCGGAAATATAACACCTAAGGACAGCCAAAAAGTCCAACCGACAACTTTCAAAATCATCTCCTTATAATAACTATCCATACAAAAATCCCCTCCATGTTTCTCGTATAATAAGTATTATAATTTAATCATAATTTCATTTCAGTCAGATTATAACACAATCCGACATTTTGGCTACCTTTTTTCTGCAAATCATCCTTGCATGACTATTCTCTTCACCGATAATCCGCAGTCACATCCATAAACGACCGTTTTCCCTGAATATAGTCCTCATACGCCACTTCAGGATCTTTCCCATGAAAAACCTTGCACATACCACACATATCGCAATCCGATATGCATGGGTATCTGCGCTTTATGTATTCTCTTCGTTCTTCAGCAGTTGACTCAGCAATGTCCGGTGGGTTATTCATAACAATCCTTTCACAAAATCTGTCTGTCCTGACGGTATTGGGACATATACTCTGCGTTGATCTCTTTGATCTCACGCTTTCCGTCAATATAGTCCTGATAGATATCCCACGGGCTTCCTCCGCCAAGCCAGCAGGAGGAACAATTCTCGCATCCGCCTCCGCAATCCAGCGATGACTTAATGATCTGTTCCCGTTCCTCGCGGGTTGTATCTTTGATCAGGATCGATTTCATAAATATTCCTCCGCCCATGATTTCAATTTCTCTGCCGTGACATTTGCTTCAAATCTTTTCCAGATACTCCACCGGTACTGCCTTGGTCAGCCAGACACCATTGACCGATCGAAAAAATTCTTGTCCGTCCTTATGCATCTCTCCGCTCTTTACGCGATACATCACAAGCTTTCCGTGACGGGTACCGACCTTACGCGCCATTTCTTCATCACCCGACAGATGCACATACAGTCTGGATTTTGAGATCAAACCCTCTTTATCGATTGCTTCTTCAAATTTTGTCGCTGTTCCATGATATAAGATTTCCGGCGGTTCTGCCTTTTCCAATTCCACATCCACCGAAACGGAATGTCCCTGGTTCGCGCGGATCAGCGTTTTATCTTCATTAAAAGAATACCGCTGCTTCTCATCCGCCGCCACGATCCTTTCCAAGCCTTCCATATCCAGCGGATGTGTTTTACTGACGCCTGCGATCAGTTCGGGCACATTCGCCCATCCATGTTCGTCAAGCGTTATCCCTATTGTCTCCGGCTTATGTCGCAAAATAAGCGATATAAACTTACTCGTCTCTTGATCCGATATTTTCCTCTGCATATTTTTTCATATCCTCCCCATAACCCTCACCTTTTTTTGTTCCAACACTATTCTTCTTTATACTTAAAAGCATACCCTTCATTCATGCATAACACTTTATCGCCAACCTCTAATTTTTCTTTTTTTCGGACAATTACTTCCATTTCCCTTTCCGTCTCTTTTAACTTGTACTTTGTTATTCCATTTTCGGTTGTAATGCTTTCTATTACATCATACCAGCACTTATACTTCCTATCCAAAACATCTTTTGTAAATACCGCACCGCCAAGAATAAGAAACAGATCAAGAAGTATCAAAAATTTTAAAAGTAAAATACCCTTAAAGAAACCTATGAAAACTAATATCGTAATTATTATTGTAAGTATATATATTCCTCTTTGATGATACCATAATACAGTATCCTTTACAGCTTTATGAATCTTATCGTCCGGTTCAAATCTTTTTATTGTATCATATTTATCTATTTCTTCTTCGTCATCCGCATCACACAGTCTTGAAATAAAATCTTCAAAATTCTCCGCCAGGACCCACGACTTGTCCCAGGAATGGCTCATATCCAATTCATTATCTCTTGCGATTACTCTCGGCTCACCTTGCGGTCCACATTTGCTATAATCCAAACAGATATCAACATGTCCGGAATTCGATGAGCAGATCGATACAAGGTCTTCTTCGTAATCACATCTATCCTCATTCTGCCGATTCACAGAATAAAAATTATCTCCAATTCCGTAAATACCCTCTAAATCACTAAAACCATCTGTATTTTTAATTGCTAAATAGTTTTTCCCTAATAATCCGCCATTATGCTTTTTCATTAAATATATATAGGATTCAGGGAGTTTGACTCCTAATTGTTCTTCTGTCTTTTTTATTTTTTCATCATCTAATGGTCCACTGTCGTATTCTTTTGAGTATTCACACTCATACCATATTTCATCTACATTCGTATTCTCAAACATAATTCCCCTTTCAATAATCGTCCCTTGCCCGATTATTCCTAATTTTTCCTCAATATTCCATATCCCAAATCGTACGGTAACTTTATTCTCCTGTCAACTCCTAAGCATTTCATTATTTCCTCAACAATCGCACTTGCAAACATATGTTCGATGTGCTAAGATATCAATATCACCATAAAGATATACACATAAACCTGGACGAGAAACTCGCCATCCGATCAAACAGACACAACTTTTTGAGATAATTTGACCATTTTTATGATGCAGCAACTATCCTTTTTTCCGGAAAAGAATATCGATCCGAGACCACCGGTATCCGTGAACTGGAATCTGTGGCATGGATGCACCCGTGCCAGCACCGGATGCAGCAACTGTTATATGTACCGCAGAGACGAATCCGTCGGCCGGGATCCTTCCATCGTTCAAAAGACAGACAACTTTGATCTGCCGGTGAGGATATTGCGCTCCGGAAAGTATAAGGGACGTTACAAGATTCCGGACGGATCACATATCTGGACTTGTTTTTCATCCGATTTCTTCCATCCCGATGCGGATGACTGGCGAGACGATGCCTGGGATATGATGAAAGAACGATCCGACTGCAGCTTTTTCATGATCACCAAGAGACCGGAACGGATTGGCGATCACCTGCCAAAGAATTGGGGAAACGGCTGGGAGCACATAACGATTGCCGTCACCTGCGAAAATCAGGATATGGCCGATAAAAGGCTTCCGATCTATTTATCCCTTCCGCTCTTTCGGCACTCCGACGATCAAACATATTTCCGCCGGTGGTGAATCCGGTCCCGGTGCG
>CAMJAP010000138.1 GCA_946403625.1 uncultured Lachnospiraceae bacterium | reverse complement strand
CCGATCAGACTGGTGATCAGTATATAAAATGTGACCGGTGATATTAAAGGAAATGTAATGGCCTTAAATTTTTCCCAGGCATTCGCGCCATCGATCATTGCCGCCTCATAATAGTCCTTCGGTATGCTCTGCAATCCTGCCAGATACAGGATGATGGACCCGCCCAGACCTTTCCAGGTCATAAAGATGATCATCGAGATCTTGATCATCGTCTCATCTCCCAGCCAGTTGGGGCCGTGCGATCCGGTCAGAGCCTTATAGATCGAGTTCAACAAACCGTAATCATAGTTAAATACCCACGCCCACAGAATGGATACCGCCACCAGCGAAGAAACCACCGGTACATAGTACATCGTCATAAACACCCTGCGGCTCTTATTCAGCCGGTTCAATCCCATTGCCAGTGTCAGCCCAAGGATCATACCGATCGGAATACCGATCATATAGATGATCGTGGTGCCCATCGCTCTCCAGAACTTGGTATCCGACAGGATCTCTTTATAATTTCGCAACCCGGCCATGTTCCCCCAAAGAGAATTCAGCCCCGTCCACCGGCTCATACTTGCGATCAACGCAAATATGATCGGATATGCCATAAAAAACATGAAGCCCAGAAAAGGTGCTGCAATGAATAACCACGCCCATCGTTCTTCCCGCTTTGCCATCAGCGAAAGCTTTACTTTCACTCTTTTTCTTTTTCTTCTTCTCATATACGAATTCCCTCGTTTTGGTAGAATTAGAGCCCCTTCATTCGCACAAAGGGGCTCTATTCAATTGCATCAAAGAATTTACTTAATTTGTTGCGGAATTCTGGAGTTCGATCGCATTATCCAATGCTGTCTGCATCTCCGGCTCTACCTGCTGCAGGAAATCCTGTACCGTGATATTGCCGCGCTTGATATTGGATACTCCCTGCCAGAACGGATCAAACCATTCACCATTGTAGGTATAATCTGTTTCCTGCAAAGCTGCTGCATAATGATCGTTGCTGTCAAAGTATCCAAAGATAACATCTACATTGGATGCATACGGAACCGTACCGTCTGCTACCGCTGTTTTAAACTCGCCATACGCCAGATCCACGATGTTGGGCAGCTGGATCGAGTTGCCGGTGGTGATACCGGAAACTGCCTTCTGGCCTTCTTCGCTGGTGGAAAGCAGTGCGATCAGTTCTGCGCACAGTTCCGGATTCTCGGTGTTCTTGGAGATGCAGTAACCTACCGAACCCATCCAGGTGTGGGATCTGCCGTCACCGTCCGGGCCAACCGGCCATCCGCACAGGTTCCACTTGTACGGGAAGGTGTTGGGATCCATAAATGCTGCTACGTCCCAGGTACCGCAAGCGTAGAAACCGATCTGGCCATCCAGCCATCTCTGATATCCGCCCAGTGCCGTATCCTGATCTACGGAAGGTGTCAGACCGTTCAGTGTCAGGTCGGTGTAGAAGGTAAGGGCACGCTCCATCGCCGGATTGTTTGCCACGTTTACCTTGGTCATATCATCGTTTAAGAACTTCACGCCGTTGCTGTACAGATACGGTGTCATACCGAACTGGTCCGCATTGGCTACGCCCCACTGATCGATCTCGCCGTCGCCGTCTTTATCGATCGTCAGCTTTTCGCATACTTCGATGAATTCATCATAGGTATACGGTTTTTCCGGATCCGGATATTCCAGGCCTGCCGCATCGAACAGATCCTGATTGTAAGCAAATGCGAAACAGGACAGATCCTTCGGCAATGCATACAGGGAACCGGTTCCTACGTTCTTGCCGTCATAACGGTAGATGGTCTGTGTCGTTCCCCAGGTCTTTTCGATCGTAGCGCTGTCCACATAGGAATCCAGCGGAAGCACATAACCGTTATCTACATAGGAACGAACCGCTGCCGGACCTACATAGAATACATCCGGAAGATCGCCTGCCGTCATATTCGCGATCATCTTCTGATTATACTCGTCCTGTGTGGTGATCTCAAACTTTACTTCCTTGATCTCATCAGCATGATCTGCAACGAACTGTTCTACCAGACCTCTGTAGATCTCTTTTTCATGTTCCTGCATATACAGGAATACTTTGATGGTCTTATCCCCGTTACCGGTCAGAGCATCTGTGCTGGTCCCGCTGTTTGATGCAGCAACTGCGCCACTTTCGGTACCTCCGGCCGTGACCGTGCTGCCTTCTGTCTCTTCTACAGTAGCAATGTTGCCGCAGCCGTTCATAGCGGCGGTAAGCATCAATACCGAAGACAATACCAACAGTCTCTTCTTCATATGATTTTCCTCCTGATTATTTGTTGTGCAAACTTACTTTGCACCGTTTTCTGATAGTTCCATATTACGCCTTCTTTTTTAGCGTGTCAACGACTATTTTAGTATTTCCTAAACTATTTTATCATTTTTGTATGACTTGTCTAATTTCGCATTCCGTAATGTAACAAAGTGTCTAAAGAATTTGACTGGAATACTTGTATACCAGAAAAATCCTATAAAATCAGACGTTTCCCGTGCTCCGATCCGCTTCCGAAAAACCCGTTTTCGCATAAATTCGCTGTCGATTTTTTGCTTTTTTTCTCTTTTTTCGGAACGCCTGCGGCATAAATTATTTTAGTTTGATATAAACAACCCCGATTTTCGCGCTTTTTCCATCAACGATACTGCACCGCCCAAATGCTCCGGTTATCCGCCCCGGCTGCCGTGATGCACAGCGTGTCATTGCCCGCCTCATCCGTCATTTCCACGATCACGCCGCAGTATTCCTTTCCGCCCAGCGTGATACGGATATCGCAGCTGCCTTCCGTCACTTCGTAGCTGCCTTCGTATGCGCCGCGGATCACACCGTTTTCAAAGGTGCATTCTTCGGCGGTATGGATCAGATTTCCCACATCCTGTTCGTGATCGAGCACGTAGAAGGTGCCGCCGATGGCCGCCGTATCGTAACCGCTCTCCGAAAGCTTCTCCCCCTGATACGCAAACGGTGCCGCAACATACCAGCCGTCCCGGTTCAAAAAGATCTTGTGCACCCGGGGTTCATGATATTCCGTTCCCTGATCGAAACGCTGGTGATAGACCAGATAGGTATCCCCGTCCGCACCGGTAAACACCGACTGTCCGCCCGGCGCCATATACGCGGTCTCCAGGCTGGGCAGCTTATAATTACCCATCATCTTGAGCCCGTAGCTGGTATAGTTTTCCTGATCGCCCATCAACTGACCTGCCGCATCCAGGTACGGCCCGGTGATCGACTCGCTGCGGAACTGCCGGATCTGATAGCCATCCTCGCGGTTCAGTCCGCCAAAGGATGCAAACAGATAGTAGTAGCCGGTCTCCTCGGAATAGGTCAGGTACGGTCCCTCGCAAGCATGATGCCCGCCGCCGATCAGATGATAGCCGAAATACGGATCCACGCCGTTGGCCTCATCTGCTTCCGGATGGATCGGCAGACCGGTCGCCGGATCGATCTCCAGCAAAAACAATCCGCCCGACCACGAACCGTAGACCATCCACTGCTTTCCGTCCGTATCTTCGATGATGGCCGGATCGATGCAGTTGGGCCATTTTTTATTATCGTAGCCGCCGTATTTAAAATACCGGCTCAGATCCGCATCCTCTCCCAAAACCTCCGCCAGATCGGTCTGATCCACCGTGGAGGTTTCGAATCCCGAATATAACAGGGTATCCGTAAAGGTATACGGTCCTTCCGGGGTATCCGACACCGCCAGTGCCAGTGTCGATTTGATATAGGTAGAACTGGTGCAGAAATACATCAGATACTTACCCATCGTCGCATTGTAATAGAGATTGGAGGCCCAGACCGAATAGTCTCCCTGATCATTTTTGCCCACATAGGCAAACGCCGGCAGATCTCCGCTGTAGATATTGGAGAACATCTTATTGCCGTTATACTGCCATTCCTTCAGATCCTGCGACCTTGCCTGCACCTGATGCGAACCGACCATATAATAGGTACCGTCCGCATACAGAACCTGCGGATCATGGCAGGAAATCTTGTTCATGGAATTCCCTGTTTTGATCGTGATTTCCATAGGCGCCTCCGAAACAGGGGTCACTGCAGGCTCCTGCGAAACTGCCGCCCCCCCGGTGTTGCATCCGCACAAAAGCAGTCCGAGCATACCGGCTGCTCCCGCGTACCGCATCCTGTTTTTTTGCCGATTGATCCGATCCCGCATCGCATTCTCCTCTCGATGATCTACTGCGCCAGATTGTTCCGGTAATCAAACACCGGATTGCCGTTCTCGTCCCATTCCACCTTCATGGCAAATGCGTGACGGTTGGGATCATAGAGCGGATCCCCTTCGATCTCGGCATAGGTTCTCGCATGGTAGACGCACACATCCGTCCCGTCCGGCAGCTTGGTAAAGCAGTTGTGTCCCGGACCATAAAAGCCCATCTCGCGATCCGATGCCAGTACCGGCTGCTTCTCCTTTTTCCATGCCCGCGGATCCAGCAGATCTTCGTCCTCACCGATGCTGAGCATTCCCATGCAATAGCATTCTCCGGTTGCACTCGCGGAATAGGTCAGGTAGATGCGTCCGTTGTGTCGCAGAATGGCCGGACCTTCGTTCACCCAGATATCCCGGCGCTCCCAAGCATAATCCGGCGTGGTCAGCAGCACCTGCGCCGTCTTTAACTTGACCGGGCTCTCCATCTCCGCGATGTAGAGGTTGGAAATCTGGATGCCCACGCTCACTTTCTCCGCCCAGACAAAATACCATTTCCCCTTATTCTGAAATACCGTCGCGTCCAGAGAGAACGCGCGGAACGAATAGATGTCATCGTCGCTGCGCTGGATCTTACCCATCTCCGTCCATGCATCCTTCATCGGATCCTGTCCTTCGCAGCGCAGGATATACGGACGCAGCCGCCAGATATCGTCCTGTCTGGATGCCGCAAAATAGATGTACCAGTTGCCGTCGATATAATGCAGTTCCGGCGCCCAGATGTGCTGGCTCATATTGCCGTCTTCATGCCGCACCCAGATGACGCTCTCTTCCGCATCCGCCAGTCCCGTCAACGTGTCCGCATGCCGCAACACGATACGGTTATAATCCGGTACCGATGCCGTAAAATAATAACTCCCGTCCTCTGCCTGCAATACATAAGGATCTGCTCTCTGTTCGATCAATGCCTTATTGTATGCCGTCATTTTGCCGTTCCGGTTCTGCATGGCTGCCACCTCTCTTCTTTTTGACTGGTATTCCTTACTAAATAAAACGTTCTTTCTATATAGTTAAATATTAAAACCCCATGTGCGTTCTGTCAACATTTATTTTAGTGTTTCCTAAAATGGTTTACTATTTATTCAAATATCGTTTCCGCCCGTTTTGTCCGCATATCCCTTTATCTTCGGGCTTTTTCCTTATATCCGTCCGTTTTTCCTATCTGCTAAATTATTTTAGAAACTGTACTCTGTCGAAACCCATCAAGAAATCCTATATAAAATAGGTAATGCGCAACTTGTTGCTGTAAGCGCTTTCACACAAAATGAAAACCCTTTCGCTCTTGTTTTTTGTAGATATTTCACAGAATTGCATGAATATTTGTAACATAATTGACAATGCTCTTTTTTAGTGTTATCTTTAAACGCGTTCGAAATAGAAATAGGTACAATTAATTGCCCGAAAGAGGCATCCAATTCCAAGGGAGGTATTTTAAGATGGTTTGTAAGAAATGCGGTCACATTATGAGCGAACAGATGAGCTTTTGTTCCAGATGTGGCACGGTAGTGGGGAAAGAAAACGGAAATGATCAGGAGATGCAGCCGAAGGATTCCATTCGTATGGCATTCGCTCCGCAGCAGCCGAAGGTAGTTCAGACTACTCCGGCAGAGCCGATCGGCTTTGTAAAGGGTCTGACACCGACCGTATCTTCTGTTAATGCAAATACTACCACCCCGGCAACTCCGGCAGAAGAAAAGAAGCGTTCCATGCTGCCGATCGTTCTTCCGGTGGCAGGTGTGGCAATCCTGGTAGTAGGTCTGGCTGCCGTATTCGGTTCCAGAAGCGGTGAAGCTGCCGACAAGGCACCGAACAACCAGAAAGAATGGGCTGCAGGCGTTGGCAAGAACTCCGCAGACAGCGAAGACTGGAGCAACGATCCTACCATGTACGACGAGCCGGCGGTTACCGAAGCTGCCGTACAGAAGAAGATGACCATTATGGTAAGCGACTTCTTCGGACCGGTAGCAGATGCAAACGTAGCACTGCTGACCAAGGACGGCGAAGAAGTAAGAACAGTACTTTCCAAGCAGGACGGATCTGCCGCAATGACTATGGTAGACCCGGGCACCTATACACTGGTGATCTCCAAGAAAGGTTATGCAGACCTGCGCGAATCCATCACACTGGATGACAGCACCATGGCATACGATCTGATGCTGCAGCGCGAGATGGAGCACCTGTACACCACACTGACCCTGCGTACCAAATCTTATGTGGATGATACAGAGATCTCTGATGTAAATGTTAATGTGTACGCAGTACGCGGCCAGAACCCGGACGATCCGTACATCACCACCAAGAGTGACGAATACGGTCTGTGCTCCCTGCAGAACTTCCCTTGCGGCGAGTTCAACATCAAGTGTGACGCTGCAAACTTCAGCCCGGTGATCAAGGGTGTTGAGGTATCCGAAGAGAACGGCCAGAATCTGTACACTCTTTACCTGATGCCGGTTCCCGCCGAGAACGAAGCTTATGTCGTACTTGACTGGAACAACGCTGATCTGGACCTGGATCTGTGCGCATACAACGATGATATGAAGGAATATGTAAACACTACACATATGAGCAGCCAGAACGGCAGCTTCCTGTACGCAGATCAGACCGGTAAGGCCGGCGTAGAAGTAATCGTACTGAAGGATGTGAACACCACTGCACTGGAAAGCATCTATGTATTGGACACCACCACTGCTCTGACCGGTTCCAGAGATTCCAAGATGGGCGAGAGCGGCGTAAACGTTACCATCTACAAGAACGGCGAGGAACCGATCGTTTACACGATGTCCGGTGACACCAACGCTCCGATCTGGAATGTATGCAACATCAAGTCCGGCGTTGTAGAGAAGCTGAATGTAAACCAGTACAGCACACTCCTCACCGATCACCTGTGGGCAGGCGACATCCTTGGTGTCAAGGTTCCGGATCCTACCCCGACCACTCTTACCGAAGAGTAATCC
>CAMJAP010000137.1 GCA_946403625.1 uncultured Lachnospiraceae bacterium | reverse complement strand
CCTATTATAATTTCAGTTATATGGGCCGGCAGGCGAAAAAAACGAGGGGGCACTTCAAATGAAACGATTCTTGAAATTACTGACTGTATCAGCACTTCTTTTAATCATGTGTGTATTTGAACCGATGGTATCCCTGATCGCGAATGCCGCCGGCAAATACGAGCCGACAGGATTTCAGTTCTCCGGCAAAGTTTTTCTCATCGGGGATTCCACCGTTGCCAACTACAGCGAAAGATATAGCCGGGAATTGGGCGACCGTTACGGCTGGGGCATGAAACTGGCGGACTATTTTAGCAATGTTACGGTAGAAAATCTTGCAATCGGCGGAACCAGTTCCCGCACATTTTTACAGCAGAACAACTATACAGTATTAGAGAATAAGCTTGGTAAGGGCGATTACCTGTTTATCCAGTTCGGGCACAACGATGAGCTGCTTTTCGATAGCAACCGTTGTACTTATCCCTTACTGCATCGTTTAGCAGATGGTGAAGATAAATTCGGCACATATACCTACCAATCCTTCCTGAAAGCATATTCCGCTACCGGTGGCAAAAATGCAGAGGGAAAATATGTATATGAGTATTTCCTCAGCGTGTATATCAAACTGGCAAAAGACAGAGGCGCGGTTCCGGTTTTGGTTACGCCGGTCGCTTGCCTGGGAGAGGATGGAAATGCAGCGGTAGAGGGACACAAGGCATATCAGCAGGCGATGCAAAAACTGGGTCGCGATTCCAATGTTCCGGTAATCGATATGACCGCAAAGACGGCAGAGGTATATAATAATCTGTACAACAGCGACAGAAAAACCGAAGTGGAACAGTTCCATTGCTACACCGATGCATCGAAAACAAAGATTGATAATCAGCATCTGAGCAGTGCCGGGGCGGATATGATCGCATCCCTGATCGCACAGGAGACCGTGAATCTGGGCTTGTCCATTGGCAACAATCGAAAGGATGCTGCAAATACAAGTGACGCGACAAATACGAATACTGCAAATACGAACACCGCAAATACATCAAACACGACTACGACAACGAATACCGCAAACACGGTGCAGAGCAGTTATGAACCGGCAAATTTCAAATTCTCCGGAAAGATTTATGTGGTAGGTGATTCGACCGCCGCTGCATTTAGTGACAGTGAATGCAGGAATTATGATCGTTACGGCTGGGGTATGAAACTGGCAGCACAGTATAACGGAGTTACCGTGACCAATCTTGCATGCGGCGGAGCAAGCTCTCGTAATTTCATTAATACGGCGAACTATGCAACATTGAAGAATTCCCTTGGCGCAGGAGATTATCTGTTCATTCAGTTTGGACATTGTGATCTGGTAGCAGGTCGTGATACCGTTACCGGTCTGGCTCAGAATTCGTTAGACAAAGAAGGTAAGAACGCAAACGGACAGTATTCTTTCGAGTATTACATGACGAATTATTACATCAATCTGGCAAAAGACAAAGGTGCGGTTCCGGTACTGGTTACTCCGATCACCTATCTTAAAGCAGACGGAACTTTATCCTATAAGTCTCTGGAGAGTTATCAGAAGGCGATGATCGAACTGGGCAAGGCGAACAATATCCCGGTGATCGATATGACAGCCAAATCGGTCAGCCTGTGCCAGTCTTCCGGATCTGCAGCAGCCAACCTGTATGCATTTGCGGATACGGCAAAGACCACGCACGATGCAGAGAATCTGAGCAGTACAGGTGCGGAAAAGATTGCGGCCCTGATCGCGCAGGAGACCAAGAACCTGGGCCTGACCCTGGGCACCAAAGCACGCTGATCGCAACCGCATAAGGAAGTAAACAGAAGAGCTGTGGATGCATACAGGCATCGGCAGCTCTTTTCCTTTACGGGAAATAAGCGATCTTTGTTTTCAAGTTCCCGGATCTATGGTAAAATACGAGATTGGAGAGTAACGGAGTATCCGTGTTGTGAGGAGGAAACAGGAAGTTGAATTTTTGGAAGGATGAAAATGTGAGGAAAAAGATCTTTGTCGGGGTGTTCCTCATCGTTTTCTTTTTTGTATGTTATAACATTCAGACCATATGGAAATGGCTCAGTGTGCTCTTTGGCATCTTGCTTCCGTTTATCATCGGTGCGGCGATCGCCTTTGTGCTGAATGTACCGATGCGCTGGATCGAGAAGGGCATCTTGCGAAATCGTGAAAAGTTTTCCGGGCCGCGTTGGGCCGGACTTCGAAGGGGCCTGGCGCTGGTCATAACCCTGGTACTGACGGTACTGATCCTGACGCTGCTTTCCTACAGCATCATACCACTGTTGCTGGCTACGATCGGGCAGCTCATCAAACAGATTCCGACCGGTATACAAAACATCACGAACTTTGCGGAAGCGCAGTTTTACAATATTCCGATGAGCCGGGATATCATTGAGAATTTTGCGGATGACTGGGCAGCCATTCTCCAAAAGGCGATGGGTGTTCTGACAGACACGATCAACGGTGTGGCAGACAGCTTCATCAAAGCGGTGAGCGATATTCTGTCCGGCGTGTTCAACTTTATCATCGGTTTCATCTTTTCTCTGTACATTTTGGTGCAGAAGGAAAAACTCGGAACACAGGCAAAGATGATCCTGTATGCGGTCTTTGATAAGAAAATAGCCGATGAAGTGTCTTCCGTAGCAGCACTGACGGAAAAGACCTTTACCAGTTTTATTTCGGGACAATGCACCGAAGCATTGATCCTGGTGGGTATGTTCAGTATCGCTATGGCGGTTATGAAACTGCCGTATGCGTTGTTGATCGGACTTTTGATCGGAGCTACCTCCCTGATTCCGGTGGTGGGAACCTTTATCGGCTGTGTGATCGGAGCGCTTCTGATCCTTTTGGTCAATCCGATGCAGGCGCTGGAATTTATCATTCTGTTCATCGTACTGCAGCAGATCGAAGGCAATCTGATCTATCCGAAGGTGGTCGGAGATTCCATCGGACTTCCGGGAATCTGGGTATTGGTGTCCGTTACCGTCGGCGGCAGCCTCATGGGTGTTACGGGTATCATTCTCTTTATCCCGCTGGTTTCCGTGATGTATTCGCTGTTCCGTAAATACATCTATTCGAAACTGCGCGCGAAGAATATGGAGAACGATTTCGGATACGATGAGCGATTCAGGCAACCGACCGAGACGGCGGGAAAAACACTGGTCAAAAAACTGGCCGGTAAGAAGGAGAAGGGTGGCAATCGTCCGAATAATGCATCTCGGAGTAAGTCCTCAACAAAGAAAAAGAAATGAAGCATACGAATAAAAAGAAGGGGATGAAAAAGTTTTTTACGGTTTTGATCCTACTGACACTGGCAGTCATTTGGGGACATTCGATGATGCCCGGGGATGTGTCCGGTGAGGAATCGGGATTCGTATTCCGGGTGATGAGCCCGGTGTTGAAAGTGCTCCTGCCGGATGCGTGGGTGACGGAACACCTGGTGCGGAAGTTAGCGCACTTTACGGAACACGGAGTGCTTGGCGCGGAACTGACGTTGTACGCTGCTTTTTACAAAGACCTGTCGAAGCGGCGAATCGTAAATATTATATTCAGCGGGCTTGCGGTTGCGTTTCTCGATGAGACGATACAGATCTTTTCCGGACGCGGACCGGCGATCGCGGATGTATGGGTCGACCTTTTCGGATTTACGACGGGCTTGCTGATCGTAAGATTATCCCTTGCCTTCCCCTTGAGGGGAAAACAAGTACCTGCTTAACGAGTTTGCGAGTTTAGCAGGACTGTTCCCCGAAGGGCGGATGAGGTGTTCCTCGCAATCCAGAAACAAATGATACACATACCAATAAGGAGGCAACCAACATGAGTGAAGTGATCCAGAGTTTATCCATTTGCTGTCCGGCAAAGTGCTGCATCAACCACTGCAAAACCTGCACGGCAAGACAACACGAAAACCCGTATCCGGACCGGTATGATGGCAGCCGGGTGGACTGCTATGAGTATTGGGAAGAAGTGATCAAACGAATGGAATATGCCCAGAGAAAAGGCTGTGAGACCGTGATGCTGACCGGCTCCAACGAACCGCAGCAGAACCGCAGATGGCTGGAGAGCCTGTATCTGGCGATGAAGTCCCTGCCGAAGCCGTTTCTCAATATCGAGATCCAGACCACCGGCGCTTTTATCGATCAGGACTATCTGCTGTTCTTAAAGAAGATGGGCGTTACAACACTGGCGATCTCCACTTTCAATATCTTTGATGATGAAAAGAACCGTGAGATCGAAGAGTGCGGCGATAAGAATCTGAACATTCAGGAACTGTGCAAAAACGCATACGAGATCGGTTTCAACATCCGTATCTGTGTGAATGTAACCGATCATGTATTCAGTAAAGACTTCTACAACGGATTTGAGCAGGCATCGGATGCAGAGAAGCAGGAGCGGATCCAAAAGGCCAGTGCAGAGATCCTGGAACGATGCACGGAACTGCACGCCAATCAGGTGACCTTCCGTAAGATGTGGTGCAATCCGGGAACACCGGAAGCGGACTGGATCGATGCCAACTGCACCTACGGCAACAGTCTGCTGGATACTGTAAAGGTAACGATCAAAGAAAACGGTACGCTCATCAACATCCTGCCCTACGGTGCGGCAAGATACGATTACAACGGCTTCTCCATCGTCATCGATACGGACTCCATGGCAAAGGACGAAAACAATGCGGCGATCAAATACTACATCATCCGCGAGAACGGAAAGATGTATTCGTCCTGGGACAGTCCGGCAAGCATTGTATTTTAAGAATAAGATAAAACCAAACGAAAAAGACTGCTCTTACGGGCAGCCTTTCTCATTTCATTTATAGGACAATGCAGGGTAATTACAAAGCGGAATATTCGGTATAGCGGTCGACCAGTTCACGGTCGCTGATCACGGTGATCCGTCCGCTGTCATATTCGGAAGTCACCCAGTCATAGATCTTCTGGATCAGGGCATCCTTCTTGGAAAGCTCAGCCTCGCCGCGTTTTGCGCGGTATTCATTCACCCAGTAAGCCACACCGGCCAGACCGGAAGCGTTGTTGATCGAAACCTTCGGCGGGCGGGCAAGCAGCGCATCGGTATCGAAGATATTGTAGATCTCGGGATTTTTCATCATACCGTCTGCGTGGATACCGGCTCTGGTAAGGTTGAAGTTCTCACCGACAAACGGTGTCATCGGCGGGATATCATAGCCGGTTTCATTCTGAATATATTCGGCGATCTCGGTGATCACGCGGGTGTTCATTCCGTTTAAGTGGCCTCTTAAAGAAGCGTACTCAAATACCATAGCCTCCAGAGGAACATTACCGGTACGCTCGCCGATGCCCAGCAGAGAGCAGTTTACGGCGCTTGCACCATACATCCAGGCGGTGGTGGCATTTACGACGCCCTTGTAAAAATCGTTGTGTCCGTGCCATTCGATCATTTCGGAAGGTACATCGGCGTGATGCTGCAATCCGTAGATGATGCCGGATACGCTTCTCGGAAGAGCAGCACCGGGATAGGGTACGCCGTATCCCATGGTATCGCAGGCTCGGATCTTAACCGGTACACCGCTTTCCTTGGACAACTCCATCAAAGCGCTGGCAAACGGAACAACAAAGCCGTAGAAGTCAGCTCTGGTGATGTCTTCAAAATGGCATCTCGGACGCAGGCCGGCGTTGATGCATTCCTTTACGATACCGAGATATTTATCCAATGCCTGTTTTCTGGTAAGGCCCATCTTATGGAAGATATGATAATCCGAGCAGCTGACCAGGATACCGGTCTCCTTGATACCGATGGATTTTACCAGTTCAAAATCCTGCTTGTTGGCGCGGATCCAGGTAGTGATCTCCGGAAATTCATAACCCAGCTCCATACATTTTTCCAGAGCGGTGCGGTCTTTTTCGGAGTATACAAAGAACTCGGTCTGGCGGATCATACCGTTGGGACCGCCCAGTTTGTTCAGCAGTTTGTAGATGTGGATCATCTGCTCCGTGGTGTACGGCGTTCTGGACTGCTGACCATCGCGGAAAGTAGTGTCGGTGATAAAAATATCCTCCGGCATGTTTTCCGGTACACGACGATAATTGAAGGCAATCTTCGGAGTTTCGGTATACGGAAACATCTCACGAAACAGTTCCGGTTCGGCGGTATCCTGCAACTGATAACTATACGGATCGTGTTCCAGTTTAAATGTTTTGTTACTTAATGTGATATCGCGCATGATACTACCTCCAAAATACGGGACGCCCGATTTTCCGTGCATCCGAAATACTGACCAAATTTTCTATTTACAAGTTGTAACATATATACTATTATTTGTAAAATGAATATATTAAATTGTAATTATTCGAAAATCGAATAATGGAAAAATGACATACAAAAAGAGGTGACGGAAGGATGGATATCGAATCGATCAAAACCTTTATGGTGCTTGCGAATACGAAGAATTACACACGGGCCGCAAACCAGCTGTTCGTGGCGCAATCCACGATCACAAACCGTATTCACGAGCTGGAAAAAGAGCTTGGTTTTCAATTGTTTCATCGTACCAACCGCCTGGTGGAACTGACACCGGAGGGCGGCAAATTTCGAAGATACGCGGAGAAGGTGATCGAACTGACCGATACTTCTTTGGCCGAGATCTCGGCGACCCGCAAATACGATCATTACCTGCGCATCGGATGTGCGGATTCCATTTACGAAGGCCACCTGGCAGGACTGATCCTGAAACACAGAAAAAATCATCCGAAGGATTACTTAAAGATCTCCATCGGTTTGACGGAGCATCTGCTGGAACAGATCCAAAACGATATGCTGGATGTGGTCTTTACCTATCTGCCCTTGAGCAAAAACTCCGTCCATTGTGAACTGTACAAGCAGGACACGCTTGTTTTGGTTACGGATATTCAAAATGTGAAATACCGTAAAGGGATCAAGGTAGAGCAGCTGCTGGAAGAGAAGTACCTGATGTGTAACTTCGCCCTGCAGGATGTCGGCCAGTACATTCGTAAACTGTTTCCCAAATACCATCAGTTTGAGCTGGAGATCGACGACTGTATGAAAATCGTGCCTTACCTCCTGCACCAGGACAACTACACTTTCCTTCCCAAGGATATGGCAGATCCCTACATCAAAAGTAAGCAGCTGCGCCAGGTCCCACTGATCGACTTCAACACGCCGGTCATCAACAGTTACATCATCTACAAAAAATCCCTGGAGAAAATCTGCTCCGAGATCTTTAAAATCTAGTG
>CAMJAP010000136.1 GCA_946403625.1 uncultured Lachnospiraceae bacterium | reverse complement strand
CATCATCATCATCATCATTCGCACCACTCGATGCACGATATTGAGACGATCGTGAATGGCCTGCAGATGGAGGAAAGCATTAAACAGGATGTGCTTGCGGTGTATCGGCTGATCGCTGAGGCGGAGAGCAAGGCGCATGGCAAAGATGTTTCGGAGATTCACTTCCACGAGGTGGGAACCATGGATGCCATTGCGGATGTGACTTCGGTTTGTATGCTGATGAAAGAACTGGCGCCGGAATGTGTGCTGGCATCACCGGTAGCAACCGGGTTCGGGGCGGTACGATGTGCGCACGGTATCATGCCGGTACCGGCACCTGCGACGGCTCATCTTCTGCAGGGGATCCCGGCGTATGCGGGACGCATCGAGGCAGAACTGTGTACCCCGACCGGCGCTGCACTGCTGAAGCACTTTGTGAACCGCTTTGAACAGATGCCGGTGATGACAACGGAACGGATTGGCTACGGTATGGGTAAGAAAGACTTTGACCGAGCCAACTGTGTACGGGCATTTCTTGGGGAGACGCAGGACAGCAAGGATATGATCTATGCGCTCAGTTGTAATGTGGACGATATGACCGGCGAGGAGATGGGCTATGCCACGGAACATCTGTTGGCGGTCGGAGCCAGGGAAGTATTTACAACACCGATTTATATGAAGAAGAACCGACCGGGCGTTTTGCTTCAGGTGCTGGTGGCTCCGGAAGACCGGGAGCGTATGGTGCGGGAAATCTTTCAACATACGACGACCATCGGGATCCGTGAGACAAAGATGGATCGCTATGTACTCGAAAGAAACGTGAAGGAAACGGAGACGGTCTACGGAACGATCCGGAAAAAAGAAGTATCCGGTTACGGTGTACAGCGCAGCAAATGGGAATATGAAGATATCGCACGCACCGCTTCCGAACAGGGCATTCCGATACGAGAAATCGTTACAAAACTGAATAATGTGGAATGAGGAAATGCAGAGCCTGTCGAAAAACGATGGGCTCTTTTTCAATTCATAGAGGAAATAGCGGTTTTCATAAGAGAATTGTTATTTATTATAAAATATTGTTAAATATGCACAAATAACAAATTGACATGTTATAAATATTTGTTATAATGTAATAAATGATATAACGCCATATATATTATAAAAGGGGGTACCTATGGCAGCAGAAAAAGGGAAAAAAGGACCCGCTTTCTTTGCAAAGATGAGTACCAGGATCACATTGCTGATCAGTGCGATCGTATTTGTGACCGTACTCGTGCAGTTCCTTGCAGCGTCCAGCAGAGCTTCCTACGCGATGGAAGAGACGTATCTGAATTACGCTCAGAACCTGGCGGAAGAAGCGGCCATCGGTGTGGATTTTGCCACACAGTTCGGCGAAGAGGCCTATGGCGGATATGCGCAGAACCTGGCACAGGAAGCGGCGATCTCCATCGATTTCTCCAAGCAGTTCGGCGAAGGCGTATACAAAGCGTATGCGCTGAATATGGCGATCGAAGTGGCAAAGTGCATTGATACCGCGCAGAGCGACAGTTATATGCCGTTGACTACATCGCAATTGGACAAGATCCTGCAGGATGTCAATATCAAGGATGTGGAAGGCTCCTATGCGTATATGGTATCGCCGGACGGCACGATGCTCTGGCATCCGAACCCGGAAAAGATCGGTAATTCGGTAGAGAATGCAGCAGTAAAAGGCATCGTAGCGGATCTGCAGGCAGGCAAGACCGTAGAAGACGGTGCGATCCTTTATGAATACAAGGATGCTCTGAAACTTGCCGGTTATGCGTTTACGAAGGACGGGAACATCCTGATCGTAACGGCAGATTACGACAAGTTTATGAAGATCGATTATGATACTCTGCTCGGCAATATCACGATCGAAGGCGTGGAAGGATCCTATGCATATATGGTATCGCCGGACGGCACGATGCTATGGCATACCAATCCGGAAAAGATCGGTCAGCCGGTAGAAAACGCGGCTGTGAAAGGAATCGTAGCGGATCTGCAGGCGGGCAAGACCGTAGAAGACGGATTCTGTATTTACGAGTACAAAGGTGCGCTGAAACTTGCCGGCTATTCCTTTACCGAATCCGGGGACATCGTACTGGTAACGGCAGATTATGACAAGCTGATCCGCATCGATTATGATACCCTGATCGGTGAGATTGAGATCTCCGGTGTGGCAGGCTCCTATGCATATATGGTATCGCAGGACGGCACCATGCTCTATCATACCAATCCGGAAAAGATCGGTCAGCCGGTGGAAAACGCAGCAGTGAAGGGAATCGTAGCAGATCTGCAGGCAGGCAAGACCGTACCGAACGGATCATGTGCATACGAGTACAAGGGGGCATACAAGATTGCCGGTTATGCCTTTACAAACAGCGGAAATATCGTGATCGTAACGGCAGATAAGGATGTTATGATGGCGGGCGTAAACTCGATGCAGAAAGCCCTGATCCTTTACGGTATCCTCTGCGTAGTCGTATCCGTAGCACTGGTTGCTTTCTTTACCAGCTTTATGCTGAAGGCACTGGAGAAACTTGTTCCGGTGATTAACAGAACGGCAGAGTTTGACTTTACGGAAGACGAGACTTCCGAGGCGTTCAACAAGAGAAAAGACGAGATCGGATTTATCTCGAACGCATTGACCAAGACCAGGAACAATATGCGTGAAATGGTGGAGAGTATCGCCACGACCAGCGTGAACATTGACAGCAATGTGGATGACCTGCGCGGCACGATCGAAAGAGTCGGAGCAGTCTGCGATGACAATTCGGCGACTACACAGGAACTGGCAGCGGCAATGCAGGAAACGGCAGCGACCACGACCGTGATCGACCGGAACGTGGAAAACATCCAGGAAAGCGCACACGGCATCGATTCGATGGCAGCAGAAGGAACGAAGCTTTCCGGCGAAGTATCCAAACGGGCAACGGAACTGGCGGCAACGACCGATAAGGCCAGCAAGGATACGATCGAGATGTATGAGACGGTGAAGGTGAAATCCGAGGAAGCGATCCAGGCGTCCAAGGCGGTGAACAAGATCAATGAACTGACAAATGCGATCATGTCGATCTCTTCACAGACCGGTCTGCTGGCACTCAATGCATCGATCGAAGCAGCGAGAGCCGGGGAAGCCGGACGCGGATTTGCGGTAGTAGCGACCGAGATCAGCAACCTGGCAACCCAGACTTCGGAAACGGTCAAGAACATAGACTCGATCGTAAACGAAGTAAACGGTGCTGTGGATAAGATGTCGGATTGCCTTGCACAGACGACTTCCTTCCTGGAGACCAGTGTTCTGGCGGATTACAAACAGTTCGGCGAGGTCAGCATCCAGTACCGTGAGGATGCGGAACATTTCGGAAACAGCATGCGGGATATCAAGACCAGCATCGAAGGGTTGACAAAAGATATTGAAAAGATCGCAGGCGCGATCGCGGAGATCGACTCGACGATCAACGATACGACGACCGGCGTGACCGGTATCGCAGAGCGTACTTCGGAGATGGCACAGGAGACTTCTGACAGTATTTCCAAGGTGGATGTCTGCAAGTCGGCTGTGGACGATCTGAACGGGATCATTGAAAAATTCCGGATTTAATACAGCATATCTTTGAAGGAAAAAGCGGTCCGGACCCCGATGGGGGCCGGGCCGCTTTTTTGTTAGAAAACTGTCGCTATAACAACCGTACTTGGTCCAAGCGTTTTGCAAGCAGAATGCATTCCTGTTTAGTTGCACTTGCACTTTGCTTGCACTTTTATATGTATAATGGAGGGTGATAATGATATTTGGGGCAGCGTCCGGATATGATCTGATACGGATATTAATGCCGCGGGCAAGCGGAACAAGGATCAGGTGAAAATCCCGGACAAGAGGAAATGGATATGACTGAGTTTATAGCGGAAAACAGCGACAGAAGTATTAAATTGCGGCAATATCGGGATGCTCTTGCGATCAGCGGCGGAGTCGTGATCGCATTCTCTTTATGGGATATGCTGAAGGTTCTGATCGGATTATTTCTCGGAGA
The DNA here is from genome assembly GCA_946403625.1 of uncultured Lachnospiraceae bacterium. Taxonomy (GTDB): domain Bacteria; phylum Bacillota; class Clostridia; order Lachnospirales; family Lachnospiraceae; genus NK4A136. Next base: position 3,220 of record CAMJAP010000136.1, on the reverse strand, counting down.
AGAAACGATCACCGAGATCGTTTCCTCAAGTATACGGGACGGAAATGTGCCGGATAGTGAAAACGGTGCAAAAATCCGTATGATGGTATGGCTGATCATAATTGGCGTGATGATCCTCATCTGTACGTTGATATTTCTGTATCATCTCTATATCGGGCTGAATGCTTATCGGGAAGGACGCGAAAAAACAAAAAAGAAACGGGTTGTTTATCTTGTACTTACTGTGGTGAGCAGTGTTTTATCCGCGGTGGTTTTAGGGATCAGCATAGCAGTCCTTTTTCAGGGAGAAGAAAGCGGCAGTCAGGTCGGATATGCTACATTGCTTTTGGAAATCAGTTCTTTGCTGAACTATATCTATCTGTTTTATTCCGCGGTTAAGATCCGGAAACTGGAGAGGGAGACGGTATGACGATTCGACAGAGAGTCCAACAGATTATGCTTGGAATGATCATGATACTTTTTGCGCTGATCATGATCGCTTATGATGAGAAATCATATCCTTTCATTGTTGCGTTCTATGCTATTGCGTTGGAATTTCAGGGGTACCGTCTGATCTGGTACTATATCACCATGGCCCGTCATATGGTCGGGGGACGCAGTATTCTGTATCGTGGTATCCTGTTTGTTGATTTTGGCGTTTTTACGGGATCGCTTGTATTTGTACCGCACATCTATGTACTGCTTTATTTAACCGGAACACTGGCTTTTTCGGCAGTCGTTGATCTGCTGCGTGCAAAGGAGGCAAAAACGATTCAAAGCCCATGGAAACTGAAGGCTCTGCAGGGAACGATGGAGCTGGTAACGGCTATGATATGCATGCTTTTTATGCATACGCCGACGCTGGTAGTAGATGTCTGTTCCGCCGGATTCCTTTTTTCGGCGCTAACACGTATTATTAACGCATTCCGGCGTATGCCGGTGGTAACGATCAGCTAGGGAGAAAAACGGATGCAGGAAGATTTTCATTATTATGCAACTTATTGCGCGGCAGTACTTGCGGGATATGATCACAATGACAGTATGCAGATCTGTCACGCGGCGCAGCTGGTCGATCATTGCTCCAGAAGCTGGTTGAAAAAAATCGGAGGACCGGAGAATGCGGCTACGACACAGCTGCAGCTGGAAATGATGGATGCGCGGACTGACCGCCTGGGATTATGTGATATCACCCGGATTTGGGCATCGTTTCATTTCCTGCCCGGAAACCTTTATGCGGAGGTTACAAAGGGATCGAAAACCTATAAAGATAAGTTCCGCTTAATCTGCAGACCGAACGGGGACCTGCTTGTTGATACGGTGGCAGGAGCCAAAGATAAGGGGCTGCCGGCAGCCGGAATTGCCATGCATGTGCTGGCGGATACGTGGGCCCATACCTATTTTGCCGGGACACCTTCTCTTGTGATCAACAATACGGACCATCATTTTTATGAATTGATCCTGAAAGAGGATGGTAGTGTAGAACGGAAGCAGATCGTGTTTTTGCATAAGCCGTCTACCCCGGATGTACCGGAGAAAGGGATCTATATCAGCAGCCTCTATCAGGCTTCTGAGAATTCGATTATGAATCTCGGTCATGGAAGGGCGGGACATCTGCCGGATTACAGTTATATCCGTTATGCTTATCTGCCGGCATGGAGAGGATACCGGGAGATCATCAAAGATAATCCTGCGGACTACGAGAAAGCTTTTGCGCAGATGGTGTACGCGTTAAAATGGCTTCGTGAAGGGAAGGACAGTTTTGCGGCAGATACCTATGCGACAGAGGAGATCCGGGAGCATATGGATACGATACGGCAGATCATAGGAAAAAGGCAGGCGGATGCATCCGGGGACTGGAAAGCCTTCGGGGAGAGGCTTACGGAGGAAAGCATACCGGATTTTGATATGGATGCCCACATAGAGGAATACAAAAAGGCGGACAAAGAAGGAAAAACGGGAACCTATTTAGGGCGATTTATGGATGCGGCGATCCGGCAGAAGAGCATGGTGACAGCGAGGATCATGGAGTCGGGAAACCGGCTGTGCGGTGTTCCGAACCGCAGGTAAGAGATACGGGAACAATAATGGCAGCAGCTGTTTTAAGCATACATGATGACAGGAGGTATAAACAAATGGCAGAAAAAACAAGAAATCATTCCTTGTGCGAAAAGAAACCCTATATTGCGGTTATCCTCGGTATAATCATCCCAACCGTATTTGTGGGGATCGGCGGAGCCATAGCCGGTCAGATTTCTAATGAAGCCGGATATATAGGAATGTGTGTGTTTGCGGTAATTATGATGGTTATTTTTTCGAAACGGTTTGCGCCGGAATTTAAAGGGTTTGTGAAAACGGAAGCATCGGGCAAAGATGTATGCATAGTGATGGCGCTTTTTGCGGTTTTGGAAATCTTCACAATTCTTGAACCTTTGTTTTTACAAAGAGCGTTTTATTTTCGGCCGTCCATTTTGGCGGTTATACAGGGGCTCGCAGCCGGTTTCGGGGAAGAAGTCATGTTCCGGATCGTGTCGCTGGCGATCGTCATGAGGTATGTCAGGAAAGAAAACAGATTTGCAGCAGTGATCATACTGGCCGTGGTATTCGGGCTTTCGCATGCGGGAAATGCGACACAGGGGGCAGATCTGCTTATGACCGTGATCCAGGTGATCCATTCCACATTTTTGGGTTTTTTGCTTACTGAATTGTATTTAGGGACCGGGAGCGCGGTATTTCCCATTTTTGCGCATGGTCTTCATGATTTCATCTGCTTTGTAACGGATCCGTTGATTTCCGAAGAGGGTATACTGACGCAGCAGTACAGTACGGAACAGATTCTCCTGGAAGTGATTGCGGCTGCGATCATCGGGATCATCGCACTCTGTCTGCTCGGTAAAAATAAATTGGCGAAAGTAAATGAGATATGGGATAAAAAGTGGAGTAGCGATCGGGGAGAAGCGTGATGCTTCCCCCGGATCATAACGCGAAACACAAGATGTAGTGGTTGACAGAATAAGGAAAGGAAAGCGCTTACACTCGCGAAGTCCGTAAAATTCCGAAAATTAACACATTTTTCACTTGAATTTTAATACTATATCGGCTAAAATGAGTTTGCTGTGAAAAATTTGGTTCACACAACAACTTATTTATTTTATGGAGGAATAAGCAATGGCAGTAAAAGTAGCAATCAATGGTTTTGGCCGTATCGGTCGTCTTGCATTCAGACAGATGTTTGGTGCAGAAG
>CAMJAP010000135.1 GCA_946403625.1 uncultured Lachnospiraceae bacterium | reverse complement strand
ATGGACACTATCATCACAGTAGATAAAGTATACAAATCATTCGGTAAGGGCGACCTGGAGACCAAGATCCTGCAGGGTGCCGACATGACCATACAGCGGGGCGAGTTCGTCTCCCTGATGGGCCCGTCCGGCGCCGGCAAATCCACGCTGCTCTACCTGATCGGCGGCCTGGATCGCGATTACACCGGCGACATCGTCGTATGCGGAGAAAACATCGGAAAGATCAAGGAGAAAAAACTCTCCGAACTGCGTCTTTCCAAGATCGGTTTTATCTTCCAGTTCTACAACCTGGTGCAGAACCTGTCGGTAGAGGATAACATCCTGTTACCACTCAAAGTATCCAAGCGCTATAACAACGATACCGCAAAGAAACTGACGGAGATCCTGGATATCACGGGCATCGCGGATAAGAGAAAGGCTATGCCGGCCAAGCTTTCCGGCGGACAGCAGCAGCGAGTGGCCATCGCAAGAGCGCTGATGGGAGAGCCGGAGATCATTCTGGCCGATGAGCCGACCGGAAATCTGGATAAGGCATCTGGCGAAAAAATAATGGAACTTTTCCAAAAGATCAATAAGGAAACCGGTATGACGATTATGCAGGTAACGCACTCCGAACAGAACAGCGAGTACGGCAGCAGAGTAGTAAGGCTCGACAACGGAAAACTTATCTGATATGATAGGGGCTATGAAAATAGCAATTTGTGATGATGAAAACATTTTCTTAACGAGTTTAGAGCAAAAGATTTATCAGATCATTCCCAGGCTTGACTGCGAGGTCAGGCCTTTTTCAAGCGCTGAAGCATTGCTGGCGGCGATGGAAAAGGAAGGCGGCTTTGATCTGATCTTTCTGGATGTTGAGATGGGCGGTATGGACGGAATGAGCGCGGCCAGAGAGATCCGTAAGAACGACAGTGAGACACTGCTCGTTTTTCTGACCAGCCACATTGAGATGGCGATCGAAGGCTATGAAGTAAACGCCTTCCGTTTCCTGAAAAAACCGGTAGAGCCGGAGAAACTGGAGCAGACGCTGCTGGATTTCCGCACGATGAAAGCCGGCCAGAGGAGCGTGATGATCAAGTCGGAAGGCGAGGAGATCCTGGTGGCTCCTTCGGAGATTTTGTTTCTCGAATCCGACAACAACAATGTGCGTATCATTACTTCGTCCGGTTCCTACTCAACGCGTATGAAAATGGCCGACGCGATCACATTATTTAATGAGGTCATCGATACCATCCGAAAAGTGCATCGTTGTACTGCCGTAAACCTGGTTCATGTCGCCCGCATGCGGGAGCGTGAAGCCGTACTGGACGACGGCAGCGTGATCAGCATCAGCCGCTCATGTTTCGCCGATTTCAAAAAAGAACTTTACGACCACATTAAGAAAACTGCCAGATAAAAACATTTTGCTAACTCGTTAACGGAAAACAGAAAGTACCACGAAACTGGCCCGAAGGCCGAATGAGGAGATGTACCTTTAAAATATAAAAATCATTATAAAAAACTATTTCGAAAGAAACCTATGCTCTTCTATTATATAACAACGATTATACTCATTCTGATCGCCGCATTTCTGATGTGGTTTTTTCTCTTTGGAAAACGAACCGTTACCAAAGAAGAACGCGCAGTACCCGCTCAAAAAAGCGACTATCTTTTTTCGGCATTTCTTTGCATTCTCATAGCTCTGCTCATTACCCACGATCTGCACCGGGCCCTTACGGTTTTGGAAATCTACGGGAACAAAGCACTGATGCACCGGATCTTTTATCCGGTCAGTGCATTGATCACCGTATTTGCCGTGATCCCGGGCAGCGTGGTCAGTACCAAAAAAGATCCGCAGGTTCCGCCGGCATCGATGATCGCTTTTTCCGGGCTGTTTATATTGTTGCTCAACAGCCTCTGCCTCTGCGTGATCCATGACTATACCACGCTTTCGGCGGCCATGTGTTATCTGGTGTGCGCCGCGCTCAGCATTCTGTGTGTCTATTATACGCCGCAGTTTTCGCGGGATCGTTACCGCGCGGAATTGGAGACGATCGAAAGCATGGTTTCGGATGCCCGCAATGCGCATTACGAAGCCGTGAAAAAGAGCAGCTTTGAGATCCGCCGCAGTCGTCACGATATGAAGAATCACCTGATCGTAATGCGGGAGCTGGCACAGCGGGATCGTAAGGAGGAACTGTTAAACTACATCGATTCCATCACGGAACAGATCGATGCGGCGACACCGCCCTATCGCAGCGGCAATGATATCGCGGATGTGATCATCGCGGATAAATATGCCAAGGCCCAAAAGAGAGGGCTGACGCTTTCCATCTCCGGGGATCTGAACGGTCTGGATATGGAATCGGCCGACCTGGTGACGATCCTGTCCAATCTGCTGGATAACGCCATCGAGGCCGTCAGCCGCCTGTACGGAAAGGATCTGCCGGAGGAAGATAAAGTGATCCGGCTGGAGTTTCGCAAAAACGCAAACTTTATCCTGCTCCTGGAAAGCAACCGAAGCATCGAAAAGATCGTTCCGGGCAAAGTTGTCTCGTCAAAAAATTCGCCGGACCATGGATTCGGCATTACCAATATCCGCCGCGCTGTGAAAAAATACGGCGGGGAATACAACTTAAGCTGCAGTGAAGTCGGCGATCTGTATCAGGTAGAGATCGAGATCGTTTTGCCGCTTATGAAATGAGCGGTGAAATAATTTTTTTAAAACTTTTCAAAAATCTTGCACTTTTGTTGCACTTAGGGTGGTAGGATACCAAGTGTAAACAGGAAAACAAAACTGCCGGAGTCAGGGGGACTCTTTGGAGGACAGGCAGCAGCGCAAAACAAGAGGACAAGAATATGAAAAAGACAGAGAGTATTGCAAAGATGATCGGAACCGGATTGCTGGCAGGTGCATTTCTGGCAGGCTGCGGAGAGCAGACCGGTACCAATACCGCAGCAGTAGCAGAGCAGACCCCGGCAGCAACGGAGGCTACTACCGAAGTGACCGTTACCGAAGCAGCGCCGACCGAAGAGACTGCCGAGGCAGTCGGTATTGCAAATCCCTGGCACGGCTGTACGGCACTGGAGGCCAAGATTGCTTGCCCCAGATTGTTCAAAGCACCGGACGGTGCCGTAGTGAACGGCTGGATGATGATGGATGTGGAAGCGGATGAAAACGGCATCCCGGGTCCGCTCATCGAGCTGGATTTTCGTATGGACGGTGTGGATTTCACCGCCAGAGCACAGTATGGTGCCGCTATGGATGCGGACATCTCCGGACTTTATTATGACTGGGATGTGACCGACGATGTGACCCTGGCAAACTGGGGAATGGGCTTTATGGAGGGTAAGACCTCCCGTCATATCGAAGACAACGGCTGGACCGTTGATCTGTGCACCTGGTATGATGTGGAGATCGGCATCGCATACAGCCTTTCCGCAGAGGCAGCCGATCTGGACGGCTTTGACATCCAGGCGATCGCCGAGATGATGTACGATGAGAATAACGAGCCGACCATCCCGGATGACGAAGCAGAGGGTGATTGGCAGAATCCGGTGATGAACTTTGTCGGTCAGTATTATGCAGGCCGCGGCAACCTGTCCATTTCCCCGGAAGGAACGGACGGCGCCCTGATCGAGGTTTGGTGGGGCAGCAGCGCAGCAGAGCACAGCGAGTGGGTGATGCACGGTACCTTTGATGAGAGCACCATGAGCATCAACTACAGCGACTGCGAGCGGCACGATATTACCGTCAAGGAAGACGGTACGGTGGAAAGTGATGTGATCGCGTACACCGACGGCACGGGATCCGTCAAGATCAACGACGACTATTCCATTACCTGGATCGATGATCAGGACCATCTGGCCGATGATCTGAAGATGACCAACTGATCCGAAAGAAAACCGATGGGAAACACGGGGCGACTTGAAGAGTCGCCCTTTTTGTAGTATATTTTATAATGATTGTTTCTATGCACTGATATTTGTAGAAAAACAGACGGTCTACCGGCCGTATAAAGAAAGGGATTGGTAATGAAAGACGATTTTCTGGATGCAATGAGCCGTTCGAGAAGGAGCTTGGATTATACACTGGAAGAGATCGAGCAGGCGGAAAAGCGCATGAAGAAAAAGGGCGGCACCCTGCAGGAAAATCTGGATATCGTGACCGGCAAAAAACCGGCACCGGCATCCTATTCCACCAGAGCGGCGATGTCCGATCTGATCGGGTCTTCCGTGGCAGGCATCAAGGATCTGGCAGGACAGATCGCAAAACGAGAACAGCCGGCCAAAGAGCCGTTTGCAGACCCGTTCGCTTCGGTGAGCAGCAATAAGCCGGCCAACGATCCCTTAAAACAGGCAGCAGCCAATGTGGCCAGCGCGGACGATGCGATCGCATCCATGAATGCGCAGCTGGCAAAAAATCATGAGGATCTGCAGAAAGAGCTGGAGGAGCTGAACAAGAACCTGGCTACGGACAAGTATTTCGGTATGAGCGAAAAGACCAAGACCGAGATCGCCGGTGCTGCTGCAGAGGAAAAGAAAAAAGAGGAAGCACTGCTGGAAGGGGAGGATGCGCTGGACGGTTTCGCAGGCCTCACCGATGTGCTGGAAGAAAAGGTCGTCGGACAAAAGGAATTCATCAAAAAGCTGGTGATCTCCTTCAAGCGTCCGTATGTTATGCCGCCGGAAGGCTGCAAGGCACTCAACTCGATCCTGCTGACCGGACGGGATGATACCGGCAAGCACTATGCGCTGACCGAACTGGCAAAAGAGTTGAAGGCCCGTAAGATCTTAAAGACCGACGAGATCAAGACCATCGATCTGGGGATCTATACCGATTCCGCAATGGAGAAACTGTTCCTGCAGGATATCTACATGGCGCTGGCAAGCGAGTCCAAGATCATCCTGTTTGAGCATTTTGAAAACTGCCATCCTTCGTTTCTGGCACACATCTCTTCGCTGGTAACCGGCGGAAGCTTCCGGCTTTCCGAGCGTTACATCCTGCAGAAGGGACAGCTGGTCAATGTGCAGACATCCCTGGCCAGCGAGGCCGTAAGCGCTTTTGAAGCTAAGGGAAAGTATCTGGTGTTCTTGACCGAGAAATCGCTGGATAAGGCAGCCGGTGTGATGGGTGCGCCGTTTGTGGACGCGCTGGGAGACATCTGCTCCACTGCCAGTCTGGACGAAGATTCCATCCGTACACTGGCGGAGCGTGAGCTGAAGGAACTGGAAGAAAAAGCGGCAGAGAAGTGCTTCTTCAAGGTGAGTTTTGCGGAGGATTTCCTGGACTACAGCGTGAAGCAGTCCGAGCGTCAGGCAGGTCTTAAGGGCGTGCAGGATTTTTATGATAATGTATTAAAGGCACTGGCACAGGCGAGACTGGAGGGCGATTATCCGAAGGGAACCGAGCTGACCCTGCAGGCAGCCGACGGAAAGATCAGCGCCAGGTACGGCGAAGAGACCATCGATCTGTCCGCGCTTCTGCCGGAAGGCTATCGCGGCGAGATCGACGAGATCCGTAAGGAACTGGACGAGATCGTCGGCCTCACCGAGGTAAAGGAATATGTCCTGAGCCTGGAGGAATACTACAAGGTACAGCAGCGTCGTGCAGAGGAAGGCTTAAAGACCAGCGGCGTAAACAAGCATATGATCTTTACCGGCAATCCGGGTACCGGCAAGACGACCATCGCCAGAATCGTGAGCAAGTATTTAAAGGCGATCGGTGTGCTGACCGGCGGACAGCTGGTGGAAGTATCCCGTGCGGATCTGGTCGGCCGCTATGTCGGGCATACGGCACCGCTCACCAATCAGGTGATCACCTCGGCCATCGGCGGTGTGCTCTTTATTGACGAGGCATACAGTTTGTACCGCGGCAAGGACGATACCTTCGGTCTGGAAGCGATCGACACCCTGGTAAAGGGCATTGAGGATAACCGTGAGAACCTGATCGTGATCCTGGCAGGATATTCGATCGAGATGAAGGAATTTTTGACTTCCAACTCCGGTCTGAAGAGCCGTTTCCCGAATGTGATCGATTTCCCGAATTACACCGGAGAGGAGCTGGTCAAGATCTCCCGCTCCATCGCAAAGTCCAAGGGCTATACGATCGATGCCGGTGCGGATGAGGAACTGACCAAATTCTTTGATAATGTGCAGGCAACCCGTGCGGCCGATGCCGGCAACGGACGTCTGGCAAGAAATATGGTAGAAGAAGCAATCCTGAATCAGTCCAAGCGCCTGGTGGCAGAGCCGGATGCGGAACTCTCCACCCTGCTGCTCAAGGATTTTGAATTGGAGAAATAATAAACAGGGGAAAAAATATGGCAACCGATTGGAAACAGGTTTTATTTGATTTTTGGGATATGATCAAGAAGAATAACGACGCCGGCTGGAAATACGGCGTGGATTCTACGGGCTGGCGCAAGGAAAGTCATGTGCCCTACATCGGAGACTATCATCCGATGCATGTGATGAACCTGTACTACCCGGAGAACTGGGATGCATCGCAGGGCAAGCTCCCGACCATCATCTATATCCATGGCGGCGGCTGGCTGTACGGCTGCGTGGATGACTCGGAACGATATCTGGGCTGGCTGGCGGCACAGGGCTATGCCGTGATGGCGATGAACTACCGTCTGCTGCAGGAAACCGATCTGCAGGGACTGGTTTCCGATATCTTTACGGCCATGCGCTGGCTGGATGCTTACGGACCGGCCAGAGGGTTTGATCTGGAAAAAGTGCTGGTAACCGGCGATTCCGCAGGGGGGCATCTGACCCTGCTGACCGCATGTATTCGCGAGAGCAAGCAGCTGCAGCAGATCTACAATGTGGCACCGTTTGGATTTTCCTTGAATGCTTTGGCAGTATCCTGTCCCTGCGTGGAAACGGATTCCCTGTATATCAACGGGGAGCAGGGCACCGAGCAGGGAGACGGCACGGCGCAGGCATACCGTGATCTGATGCTGGGAGAGGATGGCGAAGATGCGCCCTGGAGAGACTATATGAGTTATTCTCAGGCATCCAAGGGCCTGAACTTACCACCGCTGTTTTTGATCGGATCCGAGAGCGAGTCCCTTTATGCGCAGAGCCAGTTCCTGATCCGTCATGTGGCACAGACCGGGCAGGAGTTTGAATCCCTGGTTTGGAAGAAGGAAGACGGCCCGCATCTGCTCCATGTGTTCAATATCAGTTATTGGGAGTGGAAAGAAAGCCTCGAATCCAACCAAAGAATGCTGGATTTCTTTAAAAAACACTGTTGATAAATAACTTGCCTTTT